>CAMEIK010000097.1 GCA_945918315.1 uncultured Clostridia bacterium | reverse complement strand
AGCGAGTACTGGTTCGCATATCTGTTCCTGTGGCTTGTGTCCACTGCCTTCACCATTCTCGGCAGCAACGAAGGCGGTTTCGTCTTCGCGCTGAGCAGCCTCTGGAGCCTTGCCACACTGGTTCCCGGCCTTGCCCTGTCCTTCCGCCGGCTTCATGATGTCGGAAAGAGCGGTGTGTATCTTCTGTGGCTGCTGCTTCCCATCGTCGGATGGATCATGGTCATCGTGCAGTACGCCAAAGACAGCCAGCCCGGCACCAACCAGTACGGACCCAATCCCAAATTCTGCTGCTAATCCATCTTTCCATTTCCCGGCAGGGCTGTCTCTGCCGGGATTTTCCCTGCCCGGAGGGTTTTCCCGGCTGTTTTCCGTCCATTCTTGACATTTTTCCCCACGGATGATATAACGGTCATGCATTTCTCCGAAAGCGATTCCGAGAAATGTCGCCAGGAAAGGAAGTGTGTTATGTATACATTTAATCGGGATGATTACAACGCCCGGACGGAATGGTTCCGTCAGGCACGGTTCGGTATGTTCCTCCACTGGGGGCTGTACAGCATTCCCGCCAGGGGTGAGTGGGTCCGCAGCTCGGAGCAGATGCCGGAAGAAAGCTATCTTCCCTTTTTCCGGGAATTTAACCCGGTGGATTATGACCCCAAGGCCTGGGCAAGAATGGCAAAGGACGCGGGTATGCGCTACGCGGTTCTTACCGCCAAGCATCACGACGGATTCTGCCTGTTTGACAGCGCCCTGACGGATTTCAAATCCACCAATACCCCCTGCAAACGGGATCTCGTCCGGGAGTTTCTGGACGCGTTCCGGGAGGTTGGGCTGAAGGTGGGCCTCTACTATTCCCTGCTGGACTGGCACCACCCGGACTATCCTCACTTTGCAGACCTCCATCACCCCATGCGCAATCACCCCGCGTGCGGCAATGAGGGCCGGGACTTTGACCGGTACCTTTCCTATATGCACGGCCAGGTCCGGGAGCTGTGCGAAAATTACGGCAAAATCGATATTATGTGGTTTGACTTTTCCTATGGGGATTTACGGGGAGAGGCCTGGAAAGCATCCCGGCTTGTGGACATGGTAAGGTCATTACAGCCCGGAATTCTCATTGACAACCGTCTGGAAGCCAGCGGCGAGGGCTTCGGATCTCTGGCAACCGACAGCCCCACCCCCTACCACGGCGACTTTGTGACCCCCGAGACCATGATTCCCCCCTACCCTCCGATGGATGTCCGGGGAGAACCCCTGGTGTGGGAGTCCTGCATCACTATGAATAACCACTGGGGGTACTGCGCGACGGACCGGGACTATAAGCCCGCTTCCCTGCTCATCAAAAAGCTGGTGGAGTGTGTGTCCAAGGGCGGCAATATGCTTCTGAACGTGGGACCGGACGCCCGGGGCAATTTCCCCGAAGAATCCGTACGGATTCTGGAACAAATCGGCAAGTGGATGGGCCGCAATCAGGAAAGCATCCGCGGCTGCGGCCCGGCAGAACTCCCCAAACCGGAATACGGCCGGGTCACCCGAAAGGGAAACACCCTGTATTTTCACATGTTTGAAAATACCCTGGGCCCTGTGCCTCTCATGGGTCTGAAACCCAATGCGGTACAGTCCATCCGTCTGCTTGCTGACGGGCACGAAATCCCCGTTTCTTCCAACTGGTGCCACAGCGACTACCCCGATGTTGTTTTTGCCGATCTGGGTCCCAGCCCCATTCTGCCTGATGAAACTGACACCGTACTGGCCGTCACACTTAAGGAGATATAACTATGCCGAAATTTCATGTTCAGACGCCCCGGATTCCTCTGGACCCTCCGGTATATTTCTGTCCCAGAGCCGTTGGGACCCTGACACTGGATGGGGACATCCGGAAACCTTTCTGGGAAAATGTACCCTTTACCGCTCCCTTTGCGGACATTTCCGGCTACGACTTCCCCACCCCCAGATTCCGTACCCGGGCGAAGCTGTGCTGGGATGATGAAAACCTCTACATTGCCGCGCTGCTGGAAGGCCCGGAGATCTGGGCGAACATCCAAAAGCGGGACAGCGTCATGTACTATGACAACGACTTTGAAGTGTTTCTGGACCCCAGCTCCTCCACCCACAACTATATGGAGCTGGAAATGAATGCCCGGAATACCCAGTGGGATCTGATGCTCACCCATCCTTATCGGGACGGCGGTCGCTCCGTCACCGGCTGGGACATGAAGGGTTTGGAAACCGCCGTCCATATCGAAGGTGCTTTGAATGAACCGGGTGCGGACAACCGGTTCTGGTCCGTGGAAATCAAGATTCCGTTCAAGGGCCTGATGGAGACCTATTCTCTGGAAGAAAATCCGCCGGAGCTGGAGCGGTGCTATCCGCCCCGTACCGCCCCGAGGCTGGGAGAGTTCTGGCGTCTGAACTTCTCCCGGGTCCAGTGGCATGTGGATGACCGGTATCAAAAGCTTCTTACCCCGGAGGGCAAGTGGCTTCCGGAGGATAACTGGGTATGGGCCCCTACCGGTCTCATTGACATCCACTGTCCGGAATTCTGGGGCTTCCTGTTCTTCACCGATCACGGGGAGACTCTCCCCGTTCCGGAAAACGAGCGGCGCAAGCTGGCCCTGCGGCAGATCTATTACGCCCAGTTCCGGCACTTTGAAGCGGAGGGCGCCTTTACGGCGGACCTTTCCCGTCTGGACTGCCCGATTCCCGCCTACCCGGTTACCGCGGAAGTGACTTCCCGAAGCTTTGTTCTGACCTGTCCTGCCGAAAAAGGCGGAACGGTGGTTCTGCAAAGCGATGGACTTACCTATGTTGAGGAGGCAAATGTATGAAACGCGTTCTGGTTGCCGCCATGTCCCACGAATCCAACTCCTTTAACCCCATCGTCGCGGGAGAAAAAGATTTCCAGGTTCTCCGCGGAGAGGATATGATCCGCCGAAGAGCGGCCAACGATGCCATCACCGGGGTTCTCGACACGCTGGAAGCCGGGGGCATAACCCCGGTTCCCACTCTTTTTGTCAGCGCCGTGCCCAACGGCCTGGTGGACCGGGCTTTTTATGACCGGGTCCGGGAGGAGATTCTCTCCATTGCCCGGCAGGAGCAGGCAAAAGCCCCCCTGGACGCGGTGACCCTGGCCCTCCATGGTTCCATGACCACCACGGACCTGTCAGACGCGGAGGGGCTGCTCCTGGAGGGGCTTCGGGAGATTTTCCCCGACATTCCCATCTTCTCCTCCCTGGACATGCACACCACCATGACACAGCGGATGTTCCGCAACGCGGACGGGTTTGTGGGCTTCAAATGCGCGCCCCACACCGACCGGCGGGAAACCGGTATTCACGCGGCAAAAATGACCATCCGGGCACTGGAAACCGGCATGCGGGGATGCACCGCCTGGGTCAAGGTTCCCCTGCTCATTGCCGGAGAGCAGTCCTCCACCACCGTGGAGCCCATGCAGGGGCTGATTGCCGAGCTTCGCCGGACGGAAACTCAGCCTGAGATCTGGGCCGCCTCCTACCTCATGGGCTTTCCCTGGTGCGACAATCCGGACAGTGCCTGCGCCGTCTGCGTCACGGCGGACACCCAGGAGCAGGCGGAGCGGGAGGCTCTGCGGCTGGCGCAGCTGTTGTGGGACACCAGAAAAAAATTCTGCTTCCAGGTAGAGACCTATCCCGAAAGCGAAGCTCTGGATATTGCCTTTGATGCCCTGGCGGGCGGTGCCGAAACCCCCATCTATCTGTCCGACTCCGGAGATAATCCCACAGCCGGCTCCTCCTCCGACTGTGTCGGCTTCCTGAAGCGGCTCATGGAGGACCCCAGAACCGGAACCCTTCGCTCCCCCGTTCTCTACGGCGGCATCTATGACCCGGAGGCCACCCTGCGCTGCAAGGGAAATGTCGGAAAGACGCTGACCTTAACCTTTGGCGCGAAATTCGATCAAAAAACCACCGCTCCCATTACGGCGGAGGGCACCGTCATGGCCTACCTCCCCGGCTGGAGTAAATTCCCGGGAAACAAGAGTGACATTGCCCTGTTCCGGACCCACGGGGTGGATGTGGTTCTTGCCGAGAAGCATATTGGCTATGTAATTCCCGATGTGTTCCGGGACTTGGGTCGGGAACCCGCAGACGCGGATATCGTGGTCTGCAAGCTGGGCTATCTGACCGCGGATCAGGCAAGGGTGGCCAAGCGGAGCATCATTGTCCTGACCAAGGGCAGCACCAACGAGGACCTGCCCACCCTCCCCTATTCCCGGACCCCCAGACCGATTTTCCCCCTGGACCCCTGTGAAAACTACACCCCCTTGCTGGGACTGCAGACAAAGGATGATTCCCAATGATCGCTAACTACCATACTCACACCTGGCGCTGTAACCACGCCGAGCCCGGAGAAGAACAGTATGTCCGGAACGCAATGAAGCGGGGTCTGCAAATTCTTGGCTTTTCCGACCACACCCCCTACCCTTTTCCGGGAGGGTACACCTCCTCATTCCGGATGCGCGTTGCTCAGCTGCCGGGGTATTGCCAATGCGTACAGGAGCTTCAGAGGAAATACGCCGGAAAAATACAGCTTGAGATTGGTCTGGAAGCGGAATACTATCCGAAGTTCTTCCCGGAACTCACCGCCATCCTGAAGGACACCCCGGTTACCTATCTGATACTGGGGCAGCATTTTACCGGAAGTGAAATGGACGGTGTATACAGCGGCTCACCCACGGAAAACCCCGGGGTTCTGAAGGCGTACTGCAGTCAGGCAAAGGACGCCATGCAGACCGGGCTTTTCACCTACTTTGCCCACCCGGATCTGATTCACTTTACAGGCAGCGACAAGGTCTATCGGGAAGAGATGTCCGGCCTGTTCCGGGAAGCGAAAAGCTGCGGCATTCCCCTGGAGATCAACCTTCTGGGTCTGTCTGATGGACGGCACTACCCCAGCCGCCGCTTTCTGGAGCTGGCAGCGGAAGAAGACTGCCCCGTTATTCTTGGCTGCGATGCCCATGACCCGGATTCGCTTCTGGACACCGCTATGGAAGCCAGGGCCCTCGCTATGGCGGCGGAATACGGTCTTACGGTTCTGGACACCGTTCCCCTTCGGAACATTCAAACGCTTCTGCGGTGACAAATTTTCATTCCGAATCGAGCAGGACACGGTTTTTATCGTGCCCTGCTTTTTATGTTGCAAAGAGAATGTGCATATCGGTTAACGCAGTATACTGTCAAATTGGAATTTGCCCGCAGGGCGGGCAGCCAAGCCGTGGCCGGCAGTGCCGGCTGCCAAGCCGTGACAAACGTGGTGTGTTGTCGTTTCACCTTTGGGTACCGCTCGGTGTCGTTCTATGGTTCGATAAATTGGAATTAAATTGACAATTGACAATGGACAATGGACAATTAAGGAATCCCTTCGG
>CAMEIK010000096.1 GCA_945918315.1 uncultured Clostridia bacterium | reverse complement strand
GACAGGAGCATAACCAGCGCCAGGATCAGCGACAAGGCTTTCTTCATTTTCATTCCAGTTTTCCTCCAATCATATTTTTGTTTTATCCAACATCTGCCCGGGCCTTTCCCCGGCGGCAGTTATTGACAGCAGGGCTATCAGGTGGTGCTTCTGTACGCTTCCGCAAAGGTTTTTTCCCAGTGATCTTCGATACCTGCCCGCCAGGCTGTTGCCTTACGGGTAAGCTCCTGGGTCAGGTCCGGCATTTTCTCTGCCAGGTTGACGGTCTCGCCCGGGTCCACGGAAAGGTCGGACAGGAATACCGGTGCCTGGGCGGGCTCGCTCTCCACCAGCTGACCGTTCAGAACCAGCTTATACTTACCCTGGCGGATGGCGGTCTGCTGCTCCATTTCCCAATACAGCTCCTCATGAGGGCTGGGGGCGCCGTGGAGGAGAACATCGGAGATGTCCATTCCGTCCAGCTGATATTGGGAGGGGTCCCCTCCCGCCATGGTCAGCAGGGTGGGGAATACGTCCATGGCGGCGCAGGGCTCGTCGATGACCTGTCCCCCGGGAATGTGGCCGGGCCAGCAGAAGATTCCGGGCACCCGAATGCCGCCCTCAAAGAGGCTGAACTTATGCCCCTTCAGACCGCCGGGCTGGCCGCCGTAGTAGGGATCGCCCCGGCCGTCCATCCAGTTCCGGGATTCCCGGGAGGGGCCGTTGTCGCTCTGGAAGAAAATCACCGTATCCTCCAGAATCCCCTGGCGCTTCAGCTCGTCCACGATCTGACCTACGCCGTCGTCCACCGCGCTGATCATGGCCGCCATGATCCGTCTGTCCGCAGGCAGCTCCGGGAACCGGTCCAGATACTTCCGGGGGGCATGCATGGGGTAGTGGGGAGCGTTATAGGCAACGTACAGGAAGAAGGGCTCCTCCTCCCGGTTCATCTGCCGGATCTTCTCCACCGCCTTGTCCGTGACCATTTCGGTGAAGTATTTGCCGTTGTCATAGAATTCGTGGTCGTTCTCCCACAGGTCATGGGTGGGGTCCGTCTTACCGTCGGCCATGGACCAGTAGAAAATATGGGAGTAATAATCAATGCAGCCGGCCATGAAGCCGTAGAAATAGTCAAAGCCGTTCTGGTTGGGGCGGCTCTGCTCCTGAAGTCCCAGATGCCACTTACCCACGATTGCCGTCTGATACCCCAGTTCCTTGACCGCGGCCGCAATGGTGGGCGCCTGGGGCGTCAGGCCAGTGGCCTTCCGGTGGCCCGCCAGGATGGCCCGGACACCGGCGTTGCCGGGGTAGCGGCCCGTCAGCAGGGACGCCCGGGAGGGCGAACACACCGGGCTGCCCGAATACCAGTTGGTGAACCGTGCTCCCTGCTCTGCCACCGCGTCAATATTGGGCGTCCTGAAATCGGTGTTCCCCATGCATGACAGATCTCCGTAGCCCTGATCGTCCGTCATAAACACAACAAAATTGGGTCTGCGACTCATATCTCCTCATCCTCTCTGTGCGGCTGTCCCGGATAATCGGTTCTGCCGCTGATATTTCCAGGTGCGTGCATTTCTGCGCCGGAATGTTTTTGCGTGCACATGCACACACCCAAGTTTCCTTACTTTCACACTCATATTAGCAATCTTCCTCTGATTTGTAAAGATAGAATTTGTTTAAACACCATAAATTCTAGCATTTCAACAAAAGATTATTTGCTATTTTATGCAAAATCACTTGACAATTGGCAAAAAATACCGTATGATAGTTGCGTGCACAAGCACGCAACTATCATACGGGTGGTGTTTTCATGGCGATTACAATCTGTGACATCGCGAAGCTGGCCGGCGTTTCCCGGGGAACCGTAGACCGGGTCCTTCACAACCGGGGCCGTGTGGACCCGGAGGTCGAGCAGCGGATCAAGGCCATCGTCCAGGAATGCAACTATCAGCCCAGCCGGGCCGCGCAGCAGCTTTCCATGCGCAGGCAGAAGATACGCATCGGTTTTCTATCCCGCATCGACCAGAACGGCTTCTGGTCCATCGTAATCCGCAGCGCCAACAAGGCAGAGCAGGAGCTTGCCGAGTACGGCATCGCCATTGAGAAGCGCTACTTTGATTACTGCCATCCCGAAACCCAGCTTGAGATGATCAACGAACTGGTGGCATTGGGCATTTCCGCCCTTGTCATCGTCCCCCTGAACGACCCCAGCATCTGCCAGCGGCTGAAGGAATTGGAAGAACAGGGAATCCTGGTGATCCTGCTTCAGTCCGAGGTCTCCGGCTTCTCTCCCTTTTGCTACATCGGAAGTGACTATTATGTTGGCGGGCGGACTGCCGCGGGCCTTCTGCATAACTTCACCATCGGCCGGGTTCCCAAAATCCTTCTGCTGAACGGCAGCCGGTATCTGTCCAGCCACAGTCTTCGCTGCAAGGGCTTTCTGGACGAGCTTCAGGCTCTGGGCACGCCCTATGCGCTGATTGAAAGCAAGGACATTACCGTGGACCCCGAGTACGCCTATTATCAGTCCTGCCGGCTGCTGGAAAAGTACGATGACATCACCGCGGTCTATACGGTTCCGGACAGCGCCGCCGCCGTGGGAAAAGCCATTCGGGATTCCGGCCGCATCGGGCAGATTACCCACATCGGCTTCGGCATGACCGACTCCACCCGGCCCTGTATTCTGGACGGTTCCTTAAGCGCCTGTATCGGCCACCGGGCAGAGCAGCAGGGCTATCTTCCCTTTTCCATTCTTCTGGATTACTTCGTCAGCGGACACGTCCCCGAAAAGCGCCGGATCCTTATGCTGAACGATATATTTATCAAGCAGAACAGCGTATTCTGATCCGGAAAGCCCCATCCCCTCCGGTTTACAATCCCCACTGTTGTGGAGCATTTACGCTTATTTTCCTTAGTCCCTCTTTGGGCACTCGATTCGCAATGTCAATTATCCATTGTCAATTGCCAATTAAAAAAGCCTCCCGGTCAACCTTTCGTTGGCCGGGAGGCTTTTTGACAGCGCTTATACGCCGGAAGCTACCAGTTCTTTGAGAATAGGCAGGACCTCATAAATGTCCGAAACCACATAGTCCGGTTCAAACTCCCGCTTGATGCCGGAGTCCTTTTCCCGGGTAAGCTGGGAACCGATCTGAATCGCTCTGGCGAAGCCGGCCCGTTTGGAGCCGATGATGTCCCGGGAGACGGTGTCGCCCACGTAGACGCATTCCGACGGGTCGGATTTCAGCTGGTGCAGAGCCACATAGAAAATGGTGGGGTCGGGCTTGCGCAGCTCTGTGACCGAGGACAGGGTCACATCCTGGAAGAAATCCCGGATCCCGTATTCCTCCAGAGAATCAAATACCTGAAACAGCGCCGCCGTATTGCTGACGACACCCAGCTTCAGGCCCAGGTCCCTGAGCCCCTGCAGCATCTCCGCCACACGGGGCCGCAGTGCCCTGTGAAAATGGGTGATCTCCCACATATGGGCAATCTCCTCGCAGTGGGGAGCAAGCTTTTCCCGAGGAAAGCCGAAGTCCGCCAGAACATAGTCACACCAGATGGTGACAGGCTTGCGCTCAACATTCACGCTGTCCCGGAAAGCGCCGTAGCGTTTCCAGCCGGCATCCACCCGCTCTTTCAGCTCCCCATAGGGAACTCCGGGGTCCAGGCCGTAGCTGACCAGCATCCGGGAAAGCTTTTCGATGGCTTCCCGCTCCGACTGGCCGTCGACGAAAATGTCCTCCAGCGTTCCTCCCATATCAAACATAACCGTTGTTATCATCCGCATTACCTCCTCATTCACGCCGGAGCCTCCACAGTTCCGTCCTCATGAATGGAAAATATCACGCTTTTGTGCCGGATCGGCGCACATCCGTCAGGCGCAAAGGCATCGGTAAAATAGATCCTGGTTCCCTGATCCGCAAGCATTTCCAGGGTTTGGCGTGACGGACGGTCCTTCCTGGGAATGTACTCCTCTCCGCAGGAGATTACCGCCCATCGGGGGCTCAGTCCGGAAATCAGACGCTTTGTCAATGCTTTGGAATCACCGTGATGAGGAACCTTCAATAGATCGCAGTGTTCCGCCACGTCCTCCCATACCGCGCCGTAGCAGTCTCCTGCCAGCAGGGCGCCGCGCCCGGCGTATTCCAGCTTCAGCCGAAGCGAAAAGGGATTCCGCAGCTTTGAGATACAGTAGGCAAGACCGTCACTGACGGGTTCTCCCCGAAGAAGCGACCCATACACCCGGGTCATAAATTCCCGGCCATCCTCCGGCGGCCCGTAGAACACAGCCCGAAGCTCCCGGGTCAGGGCAATTTCCTCCCGCTGCCGGGCAATGGGGCAGAAGCGTGTCCCTTTTCGGCGCAGGGTGTCCACATCCTCGCTCCATCGATTCAGGCATTCCTTGAGTCCCCGGATGGATTTTATATCGGAATCTTTCTCCGGCGCATGTCCCATTCCCTCAGGAACGAAGCCTGTGAAAACCGTCCCGATCTCCACGGAATCCATAATCGCCCGGAGCCCGCCGAAATGGTCCAGGTGCAGATGGGTGATCACCAGGGCATCCAGATACTCCACGCCTCTGTTTTTCAGGTAGTCCGCGGCAGTGATCCGCTCGGAGCCAGGGGCGGCAGACACGTTCTCCTTACCGGTATCTACCAGCATCCGAAAGGTACGCACCCCACGGGACTGCTCTACATAGATCGCGTCCCCATCGCCCACGTTTACAAAGTGCAGCTCCAGCATGGCGGTTACCGCCGCTGGGTATACTTGGTCCACTCCGGCTTTTCTTCCACCTGTCGGGGAGGAACATAGTCTCTGCGGTACAAAAGATAGGTTACCGTCAGTCCCATTGCCAGGGGAATCACAGCAAACCACAGAGCAAACATCAGCATGGCGCCAATCAGCTCCGCCTCTTTCAGCAGGATCGCCAGGGTGATGACACTGGCAACCACATAAAGGGCAAGCCACAGATGGGTGCCGAAGGCCAGCCGCTTATCCGGCAGGAGAATGTGCATCAGGCCGCTGAGGGCGGACGCGGCAACGCCCACCAGAACGGACTGAATCAGATTCCCCAATACCGGCGGAAGCGACGCCAGGGGGTCGCTCAGCTCCTCGATCACCATCCAGAAAGCCAGAATATAGATTCCGAGAAACACAAAGCTCAGGCAGAAGGTATAGATGAGCAAACCGCTTTTCGGCTTGCCGTCCTCCGTCAGAAGGAAGCTGCGCCAGAAGCTTTTTTCCAGCTTTTGAAGCTTCTCTTTCCTGGCCTTGCTTTTTTTGGACCGTTTGGCTTCGTCTGCCTGAAAGAAAATCGCGTCCTGGGGCTGCATAAATCTACCTCCTGCTTTCGGGAAAGGTGTGAAAAATTGAGAATCCGTACATTGGGTTGACACAGGGAACAGACAAATTGGAATTTGGCGGTTTCACCGAATTGACAATTGACAATTGACA
>CAMEIK010000095.1 GCA_945918315.1 uncultured Clostridia bacterium | reverse complement strand
GGGATGGAGCAAAATTCGCCTCCCGGGCATAGATTGTGCCGGGAGGTTTTGTGGTATGATGACGGATTATATTACCTTCCGCTCGGTGACGGCAGCCCAGCGGGGGGAGAAAATACTCAATGCCGGGGGGATTCGCTGCGCAGTCCGGCGAACGCCCCGGTGGATGGAGGAACAGGGCTGCGGCTACTGCATCCGGCTTTCCGGGTCGGAGGTCCCCGACGCCCTGGCGCTGCTGCGGAACAACCAGCTGAGCTGGCGCAAGGTCTACCGGCAGGGGGAGGACGGGGTATTGGAGGAGCGGCAGCTATGATCTATCTGGATCACGGAGCCACCTCCTTTCCCAAGCCGCCGGAGGTGGTCCGGGCCATGGAGGCGGCCCTGCGGACCTGCGCCAACCCGGGCCGGGGCGGCTACGAAGCGGCGGAGGCCGCCGCCCGGCAGGTCTTCGGCTGCCGGGAGCAGGCGGCAAAGCTCTTTCACTGCCGGCCGGAGCAGGCGGTCCTCACCGGAAGCTGCACCCACGGCCTGAATATAGCCATCCGCAGTCTTGTGAAGCCGGGCGCCCCTGTGGCGGTGTCCGGCTTTGAACACAATGCGGTGACCCGGCCCCTTCACGCACTGGAGGCCCGGCTTGTGGTCTGCGGGCGGCGGCTTTTCGACCCGGAGGACACCCTGGCGGCCCTGCGCCGGGCCCTGCGGTCCGGGGTGGAGGCGGCGGTGTTTACCCATGTGTCCAATGCCTTTGGGTATATTCTCCCGGTTCGGGAAATGGCGGGCCTGTGCAGAAGCTACGGAGTGCCCTTCATCGTGGACGCTGCCCAGTCGGCGGGGACGCTGCCGGTGGACCTTACCGGTTGGGGTGCGGATTTTATCGCCATGCCCGGACACAAGGGCCTGCTGGGCCCCCAGGGAACGGGGCTTCTGCTCTGCGCCGGGGATGCCCAGCCACTGCTGTACGGAGGCACCGGAAGCCAGTCGCTGCTTCCAACGATGCCGGAGGAGCTTCCCGAGCGGCTGGAGCCGGGGACCGTGAATGTGCCCGGGGCGGCGGGACTGCTGGCGGGGATGTGTGCCCTGGAGCGGATGGGCCCGGAGAACATTGCTGCCCGGGAGGCAATGCTGGCAAAGCAATGCGCCCGGGGACTGGAGGAGCTGGGAATGGAGGTTTTTTCCGGAGAAAATCAGGGAGGAACGGTGTCTTTCCGGCCGGGAATGGGCTGCGAGGAAGCGGCGGGGGCGCTTTCGGACCGGGGCTTTGCCCTCCGGGCGGGGCTTCACTGCGCCCCGCTGGCCCATGAAAGCGCGGGAACCCTGGAAACCGGTACGGTGCGGGTCAGCTTCGGCTGGAACAGTACGGCAGGGGAGCTGCGGGCTTTCCTCCGGGCCGCGGGGAGCCTTCCTCCGGCAAGGGGATGACCCTGCCTCCGAACACAGAGCGGAGAAATTGCCGCCGGGAAGGAGTTTGATTTTTATGCAGATTATCACTTGCTATCGGCGAGGGAATCCGCTATAATAGACCGGAAAATAGGTTAGTATACCATTGGGCAGTGTACCCTTTGAAAAGTTGACATAAAAGAGGTCGGAGAACGTATGATGGAGGCAATTCAAAGTTTGATGCAGCAGCTCACCAGAATGCAGTGGTCGGATTATCTGGATATTGCCGTGGTCGCGTTCCTGGTCTATAAGCTTCTGCCCCTGATCCGGGCCCCCGGAACCATGCGCATTGCCAAGGCGGTGATCGCGCTGATGGTTGTGGCGGGCCTTGCGGCGGTTCTGCGGCTGTATACCGTGAGCTTTATTCTGAACCAGTTTATGGCCGTCGGTCTGCTGGCGCTGGTAATTCTGTTTCAGCCGGAGCTGCGCCGGATGCTGGACCGGCTGGGCAGTGTGCAGCTGCGGGCGCTGTTCGGCTATACCAAGCCCACCCAGGATCTGGAGACGGTGATTGCCCAGACGGTGATGGCCTGCGAGATTATGAGCCGGGAGCGGGTGGGCGCTCTGATTGTCTTTGCCCGGGAGGCCCGGCTGGAGGATTATTTCAAGACCGGCACGCCCATTGACGGCCAGGTGACGGAGCAGCTGATCCGCAACATTTTCTTTGTCAAAGCGCCCCTCCATGACGGGGCAATAATTATCCGGGACGGCCGGATCGCCGCCGCGGGCTGCGTGCTGCCATTGTCTGACAGCAATCACCTGAGCGCGGACCTGGGCACCCGGCACCGGGCCGGCGTGGGCATGAGCGAGGTTTCCGACGCGGTGGTGGTCATCGTATCCGAGGAGACCGGCACCATCTCCGTGGCGGTGGGCGGTATGCTGAAGCGGCACCTGGCATCCCAGACCCTGGAGAAGCTGCTGCACAACGAGCTCTGCCCCAAGAATGAAGCCGATGGGGACCAGGCCCTTGCCCTCCGGCTGAAAAAGGGTCTGCGCAAAACAGGCAAGGAGGCGAATATCCGTGAAAAGTAAAATCGGTTATTTTGTTCTCTCCCTGGCCATCGCCTTCGGACTGTGGCTGTATGTCATTACCTCTGTCAGTCCCGGCTCCGAGGATATCTATGACGATATTCCCGTGATTCTCAGCGGAGAGACGATGCTTCAGGAACGGGGACTGATGATTACAAGCATATCGTCGGACACGGTGACCCTGAAGCTGTCCGGCAACCGGTCGGACCTTGCCCAGGTGAACCGGGGAAACATCACCGTGAAAGCGGACCTTTCCAAGATCTATGAACCGGGCAGCCAGCTGCAGGTGAGTACCACCGTCAGCTGGCCGGGAAATCTTCCCAACAACGCGTTTGTCATTGAGTCCAAGAACCCGGGCTATCTGTATATTAATGTGGAGCGCCGGGTGACCAAAGAGGTCCCTGTGGAAATCCAGTGGATCGGCTCCGCCCCCGATGGCTATCTGTCCGACCGGGAGAACAGCACCCTGGACTATACCACCGTGTCCGTTACCGGACCGGAGTCCGTGACCAATCAGATCGAAAAGGCCGTCATCCAGGCGGATTTGACGGATCAGCGGGAATCCATCAGCCAGAGCTGCCGGTATACCCTGTGCGACGGGGAAGGCAATCCTGTGGACGCGGTGCTCATTACCACCAATGTGGAGCAGATCCAGCTGGATGTGCGGATTCAGAAGGTTAAGGACGTGACCCTGGTCTACAATATTGCGGAGGGCGGCGGCGCCACCCGGGACAATGTTGCCGTGACCATGAGCGCGGAAACCATCCGTGTCTGCGGCAGTGAGGCCGCTATCGACGCCATGGAGGACCAGCTGGTGGTGGGCATCATCAACCTGGCGGAGCTGACCAAGTCCGGTACGCTTACGTTCCAGGTGGTTCTGCCGGAGGGAATTACCAATCTATCCGCCATTACCGAGGTGGAAGCGGCGGTTCAGCTTTCCGGCCTGACGACCCGGGACTATGTCCTGGAGACCATTCACAGCGTCAACATTCCGGAGGGCATGGAAGCGGAGCTGATCACGGAGAAGCTGGCGGTCACCGTCCGGGGTCCCGTGGAGCTCATGAGCAAGCTGACCGCGGGGGATATCACCGCCACGGTGGACTTTACCGGCGCGGAGGCGGGAACCACCAACTTCCGCCCGAGCATCACCTTCGGCGAGGGGTTCGCGGGTGTGGGCGTTCTGCGGGCGGACCCGGTGTCGGCAGCCATTGCACCGAAAAAGTAGAAAACGATATGCCCGGCGGGAAAAACCGCCGGGGAAAAGGGGATATTGACCATGGTGAAAAGCATGACCGGCTACGGCAGGGCCGTAGAAACGGTGAACGGGCGGGAATTCACGGTAGAGGTGCGCAGCGTCAACAACCGTTACCTGGACTGCACGGTGAAGCTCCCCCGAAGCCTGTCCTTTGGTGAGGACGCGGTGAAGCAGGCGGTGAAGAACACCGTTTCCCGGGGCAAGGTGGATGTGTTTGTGTCCCTGCGCAGCGAGGGCGGCGCCGAGGGCAAAGTGACCTTGAACAGCGCGATGGCGGCGGGCTACGCGGAAGCCATGCGGGAAATGGCCCGGGAGCTGCGGCTCCCCGGCGAAGTCAGCCTGGAGCTGATCGCCCGGATGCCGGAGGTATTCACCGTGGAGAAGCCGGAGGTGGACGAGGAGCAGCTTCTGAAGGACCTGCTGTCCGTGGCGGACAAGGCGTTTGCCAGCTACAATGCCATGCGCTGCCGGGAGGGACAGGCCCTCGAGAACGATCTGCGCAGCCGGGGGCAGACCATCCTCTCCCTGGTAGCCCAGGTGGAGGCCGGCAGCGCCCAGACGGTAGCGGACTACCGTACCCGGCTGGAAAACAAGCTCCGGGAGGTGCTGGCAAGCACCACCATTGACGAGAGCCGGATTCTCACCGAGGCGGCAATCTTCGCCGACAAGGTGGCGGTGGACGAGGAAACGGTCCGCCTGCGCAGCCACCTGGAACAGATGGACGCCATGCTGACCGCCGGCGGCAGTGTGGGCCGGAAGCTGGACTTCCTGCTTCAGGAGATGAACCGGGAGGCCAATACCATTGGCTCCAAGTGCTCCGATGTGCGCCTTGCCCGGCTCGTCGTGGATATCAAGGCCGAGCTGGAAAAAATCCGGGAGCAGACCCAGAACATCGAATAGGAGCGGAATATGAAGCTTGTGAATATCGGCTTCGGAAGCATGGTGGCGGCAAACCGGATTCTGGCGATTGTGGCTCCGGATTCCGCTCCCATCAAACGGCTGATCCAGGAGGCAAGGGACCGGGGAATGCTCATTGATGCCTCTTTCGGGCGGAAAACCGCCGGTGTGCTGCTGATGGACACGGACCATGTGATCCTTTGTGCCGTATCCCCCGAGGTGCTGGGGCAGCGCCTGCGGGAAGAGAAAGAGGAGGATAATCAATGGGAGAGGGAAAGCTGATCGTGATTTCCGGGGCCTCCGGTGTGGGAAAAGGAACGGTACTGAACCGGATGATGGAGCTTCGAAAGGACCTGAGCCTTTCGGTTTCCGCCACCACCCGGCTCCCCAGACCGGGGGAAAAAGAGGGCGTTCACTATTACTTCGTCACCCGGGAGCGGTTCCGGGAGATGATCGAAAAGGAAGAGCTTCTGGAATACGACGCCCATATGGAAAACTGCTACGGTACGCCCCGGAAGCAGCTGGAGGAAAAGCGGAGCCGGGGCCCCGTGATTCTCGACATCGACCCCAAGGGTGCCAGAATCGTAAAGGACAAGCTGCCCGATGCCGTTCTGGTGTTCATCATGCCCCCCTCCATGGGGGAGCTGGAGCAGCGGCTCCGGGGACGCAACGATACCCCTGAGGAGCAGATCCGGCTGCGGCTCCAGCGGGCCGAATGGGAAATGGAGCAGAGAAGCTGGTATGACCATGTGGTGGTCAATGACGACGCCGACCGCTGCGCCGGGGAAATATTGAGCTTCATTTGAGAAGAATATAGGATTGTGCGCGTATCGGTTT
>CAMEIK010000094.1 GCA_945918315.1 uncultured Clostridia bacterium | reverse complement strand
CCCTCTTATGCCGCCAGGTCCACAAAGGCCAGAAGAATCTTGTCGTAGCTTACCGCCAGAGGGTAGCGATCCGCTGTTTCCGCCACAAAGTCATTGGTCATCCGGGCAAGCAGATCCTCCCGGGCGTAGTCCTTCCACTGGGGGCGGCTCTGGCAGAAATACATGATATGATACCCGAAATCGGTCTTCACAATATCAAAGTCGCCGGGCTGACGGCCGGCGTCAAAGCACCAGTCGTTGAATTCCGCCACCATCTGTCCCTCGGAAACATCTTCGTACAGGCCGCCGTTAGCCTTGGAGCCGTCGTCCTCGGAATGCTCCCTGGCCAGGGCCGCGAAGCTTTCCTCCGTCATTTCGCCGGTTTTCCACATTTCCAGAACATCCTTTGCCCGCTGCTCACCGGCTGCCCAGGCATCCTCCGGGAATTCCTCCGTGCGGATGGTGTCGCTGGTGGCGCCCTCCGGCATAATGAGGATATGGCGCACATTCACAAGAACATCGTCCTTGTCAATCCCGTTTTCCGCGTAGCTCGCCGCGTTCTCGTCAAAATAGGCCTCAATTTCCGCATCCGTTACGGAATAGCCCTCCGTAACCTGGGCGTAGTAGCCCAGGCCCTCATAGTACAGGTTCAGGAAACCGGCATAATCGTCGTAAGTGGCCGCTCCGCCCAGCATAGCCGTCACCAGAGCGTCAACGCTGTCAAGCCCGGAGCTTTCCGCGGACTGGGCCAGCTCATCGGACAAAGAATTCATTTCCTCCCGGTATTCCGCCGGCATCTCGACGCCGTTCTTTTCCGCCTCTGCCGCCATGGACTGGTAGCTCTGCCAGCACAGCAGCGCCTGACTCAGAAAATACTGCTGCCAGGTCTGCCCCTCCACAGCCGGACACAGCTGGGCATCCAGCCCATGGGTGTAGTCCAGGCCAAAGTAAGAAAGATAGGAGCCGTACTGGGAAAGAAACTCCCGCACCTGCATCCAGTAATAAACCTGAAGCTGACCCACTGTCAGTTCATATTCTCCGGCAGTCGCCACCACGGTATCCCGGGAGGCGATTACATCCGCGTCAGAGGCGGTGTAGCTGCCCTTGCAGGTAACATCGTCAGGATTGCCGTCGGCGGGGATGGTATATTCCACCGTTTCCTCCGTGGGCTCGGTCTGCTGGGTTTCCGAAGGAAGCACCGTTTCGGTTTCTTCCGCCGGTTCGGCGTCTTTCCCGCCAAGGCTGCTGACCACAAGCGCAATGAGAGCCGCCACAAGCACCACCACAAACGCCACCGCCAGGGCAATTTTTCCCGGGGTTGCTTTCATGCCCGGCTTGATTTCCGCCCCGGCATCGCCGGAGGGCTTTTCCTCTTTTTCCTCCGGGTCCGTTCCGGAGGGTTCCTCCTCCGCGCCTTCCCCGGCAGGGTTGCTTTCTTCCGCGGATTCCTTTTCCGCGGCAATGGTCTCTTCCTCCGGCTGCTCCGAAGCCCCGTTCGCCTCCGGCCGGGGGTCCTCTGCCTGGGGCACAGTCTCTTCCACAGAAATCTCCGGGTTCATTTCACCGGGATTCTTTTCCTGTTCGTCCATAAAAACCTCTTTCTCCATAAAATGGAATCAGCATTTGCATTCTATTGCATAAGGGCAACACCGCATCAATCGGCAAGGAATCTCAGGAAGAGATTTTGTGCCGGTTCTTGCGTTTCAAAAATGAGGGAATACTGTATGTATTTCCCATTTTTGGAACTGTAGAACCGGCGCAAAAGATCCGCTGAGATCCGCAGACGCATTTGTGCGGTGTTGCCTGAAGTTTAGTTTATCACGGACACAGAGAGAATGCAAGCGGTTTCCTGCAAGGACTTTGCTTTTTCAGGCGCTTACCATCTTTTCTCCCGGGAGCACTTGCAAAACCGCCTGAAAAATGGTATGATTTACTGTCGAAGAATTATACGCTATGGAGAGAACGCCATGAACACCAAAACCACTGTGATTACCCCGGAAGAGCTTCAGGAGCAGTTTGCTTTTTGTGACCGGATCGCCGCCTTCTGGTCCCGGCAGGGCAGAACCCCCACAGCCTATGTGGAGACCTACGGCTGCCAGCAGAACGAGGCGGATTCGGAAAAAATACGGGGGTATCTGGCCCAGTGCGGCTATGCCATCGTCTCAAGCGCCGAGGGCGCGGATGTGGTGGTGATGAACACCTGCGCCATCCGGGAGCACGCCGAGCAGCGGGTTTTCGGCAATCTGGGAGCCCTGACCCATACCAAGCGCCGCCATCCGGAGCAGAAGATCTTCCTGTGCGGCTGCATGGCGGGAGAGCCCCATGTCTCGGAGCGGATCCGAAAAAGCTATCCCTATGTGGACGGCGTCTTCTCCACCCACCATCTGTGGCAGTTTCCGGAGATCCTCTGCCGGGTTCTGACGGAAAAGAAGCGGCAGTTCTATATTGCCGACGAACCCGGTTCCATTGCCGAGGGTATTCCCCAGGCCCGGGATAACACGCTGAAGGCCTGGGTTTCCATCATGTACGGCTGCAATAATTTCTGCACCTACTGCATCGTCCCCTATGTCCGGGGTCGGGAGCGCAGCCGCAGGCCTGAGGATATTCTTGCCGAATGCCGCTGCCTGGTGGAAAACGGCTGCCGGGAGATCACCCTGCTGGGGCAGAACGTAAACTCCTACGGCAAGGACCTGGACTGCGGCATGGATTTTGCCGACCTGCTGACCGCCATTGCCGCAATCCCCGGAGACTTCCTTATCCGGTTTATGACCAGCCATCCGAAAGATGCCTCAAGGAAGCTCTTTGAGGCCATGGCTGCCAGCCCAAAAATTGCCAGGCAGCTCCATCTGCCCTTCCAGTCCGGCTCCAGCCGGGTCCTCAAGGCCATGAACCGGCATTACGACCGGGAGCAGTACCTTGAAAAGGCGCTTACCGCCAAGGCCATCATGCCGGACCTGGTTCTCACCAGCGACGTGATCGTAGGCTTCCCGGGAGAGACCGAAGAAGAATTTGAAGAAACCATTTCCCTCATCCAAACGGTGCGCTACGACAGCCTGTTTACCTTCATCTTCTCCCCCCGGGAGGGTTCCCCCGCGGCAAAAATGGAGGACCCCACACCGAAGGAGGAAAAGAACCGGCGCTTTGACCGGCTCTGCGCGGTGCAGAACGAGATTTCCCAGGAAATTCACGCTTCCTATATCGGCAAAACCTTCCGGTGTCTTGTGGACGGGCAGGACGCAGGTCTGCTCACCGCCCGTACCGAGGGCGGACGACTGGTCCGCTTTCCGGGGGATGCCGCCTGCATTGGGCAGTTCCTTGATATTACCATTACCGGCGCCACCACCTGGAGCCTGACGGGAAAGATGGCATCCGCCGAATAAAAGGCATTCCTTCCAAATTCACCTCTCCCGCCGCCTTCGCGGCAGAAACGGAGCGATCATGGCTACACCCACCACAGACCTCACCCCCATGCAGCGGCAGTACCGGGCAATGAAAGAGAAGCACCGCGACTGCATTCTCTTCTTCCGCCTGGGGGATTTCTATGAAATGTTCAATGAGGACGCTTTCCTGGCAGCCCGGGAGCTGGACCTGACCCTCACCACCCGGGACCGGGGAAAGCCCAAGGAAGAGCAGACCCCCATGTGCGGCGTCCCCTTCCACAGTGTGGACTCCTACATTGCCCGGCTGGTGCAGAAGGGCTACAAGGTTGCCATCTGCGAGCAGATGGAAGACCCTGCCACCGCCAAGGGCCTGGTGGAGCGGGATATCACCCGCATCGTCACACCCGGCACCGTGACGGAAAGCTGCATGCTGGACGAAAATAAAAACAACTATATGGGCTGCGTTTACGGCGAGGGCGGCAAATTCGGTCTTGCCTTCTGCGATGTGTCCACCGGCGCGTTTTTTGTCACCGTCTGCGCCGAGCCCCAGAGCGTCGCTTCCGAGCTGGGGCGGTTTTCCCCTGCCGAGGTTCTGCGCTTCGGTTCGGGAACGGACTGTGAAACCATTCAGGACGCCCTGTTCCGCCGAATCGGCTGCTGTGTGGACGAGGGCACCCCGGAGGTTTTCCGGGCGGAAAGCTGCGAAGGCTGCCTTTCCCGGCACTTTGGAAAGGATCCTGAGCAGCTTGGCCTTGCCGCCATGCCCGCGGCGGTGATTGCCGCGGGAGCCCTCCTTTCCACCTTGCTGACCCTGCAGAAAAACGATCTGGCCCATATCCGGGAGCTTCAATACTACACCACCGGACGGTTCATGGAGCTGGATCTGGACGCCCGCCGGAATCTGGAGCTGACGGAGACCATGCGCTCCAAGGAGAAAAAGGGCAGCCTCCTGTGGGTGCTGGACAAGACCCACACCGCCATGGGCGGACGGATGCTCCGGGGCTGGCTGGAAAAACCGCTTCTCGACCCCGGAGAGATTACCCGCCGCCACGGAGCCGTGGAAGCCCTGGTGGAAAACTCCATTGTCCGGGGTGAGCTGGAAGAGGCCCTCAAAGACGTCACCGACCTGGAACGGGTCATGACCCGGATTGTCACGGGAACCGTCAACTGCCGGGACCTGCTGGGCCTTGCCCGGGGTCTTCGTGCCCTGCCCACGGTACGGCAGCAGCTTGCCAGACTGGACGCGCCCCTTATCAAAAAGCTGGCTGCCGCCATCGATCCCCTGGATGACTGCGCCGCCATGATCGAAAACACCATCGTGGATGAACCGCCCCTGACCATCCGGGAGGGTGGCATCATCCGCAAGGGAGCAAACGCCGAAGCGGACCGGCTTCGGGACATTATGGAGGGCGGCTCCGGCACCATTGCCGCGATCGAAGCCAGCGAACGGGAGAAAACCGGCATCCGCACACTGCGGGTGGGCTTTAACCGGGTCTTCGGCTATTATATCGAGGTTTCCAAGTCCTTTATGGATCAGGTGCCCCCGAACTATATCCGCAAGCAGACCCTTGCCAACTGTGAACGTTACATCACCCAGGAGCTGAAGGAGCTGGAAAACCAGGTGCTCACCGCCAAGGACCGGCTCACCGCCCTGGAATACCAGATCTTTACCCAGCTGCGGGAAACCCTTGCCGCCGCGGCCAGCCGGGTGCAGACCACCGCGGCTGCCGTTGCCGCGGCGGATGCCCTGTGTTCCCTGGCGTCTGTGGCGGTGCAGCGGGGCTACTGCCGCCCGGAAATCACCCTGGGCAGGGAAATCACCATCAAAGACGGCCGCCACCCCGTGGTGGAAGCCATGCTTCGGGATTCCCTGTTCGTTCCCAACGATACCACCCTGGGGGGCGACGACAACCAGGTCTCCATCATCACAGGCCCCAATATGGCCGGTAAATCCACCTACATGCGCCAGGTGGCCCTGATTGTCCTCATGGCCCAGATGGGCTCCTTCGTCCCTGCCCGCAGCGCCCGAATCGGTCTTGTGGACCGGGTGTTCACCAGAATCGGCGCCAGCGACGACCTGGCGTCCGGTCAGTCCACCTTTATGGTGGAGATGGCGGAGGTGGCCTCCATTCTGAAATACGCCACCGCAAGGAGCCTGCTCATCCTGGACGAAATCGGGCGGGGCACCTCCACCTACGACGGCATGGCCATTGCCCGGGCGGTGCTGGAATACG
>CAMEIK010000093.1 GCA_945918315.1 uncultured Clostridia bacterium | reverse complement strand
CGGCACAAAATATCTCGCTGAGCTTCCTTGCCGATTTGTGCGGTGCTGCCTTAAAACAGGCTGAGCTGTCCGCCGTCTTCCTGTGGAAACTGCCGCATGTAATCAAAGATTTCTCCAATATCGTGAAGAACGCCCCGTTTTTCGCATTCCTCATGGAAAATTCGCATGAGGGCTCCGTTCTGGTCGCTGAGGCATTCGTAGGCGCTTCCATATTTTTGGATATATTTCTGCTTCAGGCCGGGAAAATGCCGGTCAAGAGCGGCGTAGAAGTATTCCCGGTCCCCATCCCGGAGGGTGGTGCCAATGCCGAAGCAGAGGATTCCCTTTACCCCGGCATCAAAGCAGTATTGGAGGATGCCCCGCAGGTTTTCCTCGGTATCGTTGATAAAGGGCAGAACAGGGGAGAACCAGACTATGGTGGGGATATGGTTTTGTGCCATGATTTTCAGAGTTTCGTAACGGACCCGGGTGGTGCAAACATTTGGCTCCAGAATGGCGCAGAGATCTTCATCATAGGTGGTCAGGGTCATTTCCACAACGCATTTGGCCTTGGCATGGATGGAGCGGAGCAGATCCAGGTCCCGCAGAATCCGATTGGATTTGGTTTGCATGCAGACACCGAAGCCATGCCGGTCGATAATTTCCAGGCACTGCCTTGTAAGCATCAGCTTCTCCTCGCAGTGCATGTAGGGGTCGCACATGGCCCCCGTGCCAATCATGCAGCGGCGGCGCTTTCCCCGCAGTGCTTCTTCCAGAAGCTGAGGTGCGTTCTGCTTGACCTCGATATCTTCAAATGCATGGGGCATCTGGTAACAGGCAGACCGGCTGTCACAGTAAATGCAGCCGTGAGTGCAGCCCCGGTAGACATTCATCCCGTTTTTGGCAGAGAGAATCCCTTTCGCGTTTACAAAATGCATGATGGTTTGCCTGCCTTTCCCGGGAATCTCTGATTGCTTGGTATGGGGTCGTGACGAGAGCCGTGATCTTTATTCTCCGGCGACGGTCTCATAGGGCCAGCTCATTATGCCGCCAAACTCCCGGATATTGGAATACCCCAGCTCTGCCAGGATTTGGGCGGCATTCTTGCTCCGCCGTCCGCTGCGGCAGTAGACCAGGATCAAAGCGTCCTTGTCCGGAAGCGCCGTTTCCGCTTTCTCCCGGATGGCGTAATCAGGAATCAGCATTGCGCCGGGAATATGCCCCTGGGCGAATTCTTCCTCCGTCCGCACATCCAGAATAATATAGTCCGATTCTGTGTCCATGATTTTCTTTGCTTCCTCTGCCGTGATGTTCATATATTCGGCCTCCTTATTATCTTTTGTATCGACGCAGGCCCACAGCAGAATGCCCAGAGCGCCCGCCAGGAGTAAACAGAATCCTTTTTTCATTGTCTTCATAAAACGATCCTTTCCGGATTGGAATGCGTGATTCCGTTATTTTTCAAGAAATGATGCCCAGGGCTGCTTCGCTTCCTGCCAGTGGGTGTTCCAGAACAGAAGCCGGTCAATATAGGTTTTCCTGCGCTGCTCCAGGGCATCCCAACAGTCCGGAATGCCCATCCGGTAAATCATGGCGCTGAGTTCATACATGGGATAGCCCAGGGCGTGCCCCGCCGTGTGGACAACGGCGCAGGCCTGTCCTACGGCGTGACAGAGGGCAATGTGCTCTTTGTTTGTGAGTTCTTTCGCGAAGCTGTGGCAGTCCAGAATCATCCGCTGAGCAAGGGGCATTTTCAGATACCCGGCGGACCAATCCCGGGAGGCAAGCAGAGCCTGCCGGGGCCGGTTTTCCTCCGGGTATGCTTTTTCCAGAGCGGAAACGGATTGCTCCGCCAGCTCCAGCGCCCAAAGAACCGCGGCACGGTGATCGGCTCCTTGCAGAAGCGTAGCCAGCTCAAACAGAAACGGGGAATCCTTGGCAAAAAGCACCTGGTTTTTCCGTTTCAGCCGGGCTGCCGGTTCGGCTGTCCAGTCCGCGGGTGTGCTTCGGCAGAGCTTCTTTGGATTCATAGCCCTTCCGCTCCCGTTTCTTCCTTCAGGAAAACAAATTCCGTTTCCCGGGACAGTTCCTCGTGATACCGGAAGCCCAGCCGTTGAAAGGCTTTCGCGTCCTCCGGCTGCCGCGCCTGCGTTTCCGCCAGGAAGCGTACCATCTCCCCCCGGGCCATTTTGGCAAGGGTGCCCTTCTGGATGACTTTTCCGTTTTTCCGTTCCCCGAATACGCAGGTCACAAAGCGGTTCTCCGGTTTCAGAAAGGGGGAAACGCACCGGGCATACTCCTGGGACGCAAGATTCAGAATCACCCGGTCTTCTTCCAAAATTTTGCGGCAGAGCCGGTCGCCCCAGAAGCCGTACAGGTCTTCACTGCCGCCAATCGCCAGCTTTGCCTGCATTTCCAGGCGGTAGGGTGTAACCCCGTCAAAGGGGCGCAAAACCCCGTAGAATCCCGACAGGATGCGAAGATGCTCCTGGATATAGTCCAGGCAGTCCTGGGGCAGCACGCCGGGGGCCATGTATTGGTACTGAATTCCCTCGTAGGAAAGAATCGCGGGGGTCAGATTCTGCCGCAGCTCCATTTGGGAAAACCGTGCATAGTTTTGTTTCGCAATGGAATCGCTGCATTTCCACAGGGCTTTCGCTTCTTCATAGGAAAGGCTTTGCAGCCGTTCTTTCAGGGCCTCCGTCTGTTCCAGAAAAACGGGCAGTGCCTTCCAGGCAAGGCCGTCATCGGTAACCATCTTTTTTGCCGGGGAAATGATGATCTTCATTCCACAAGCTCCAGCATCTTCCCGGGATTCTCCGCCGCTTTTACGTTTCCCATGGCTTTCACAATGATTCCGTTTTCGTCGATGAGATAGGTCGTCCGGACGACGCCCATGCTTACCTTGCCGTAGTTCTTTTTCTCTTTCCAGACATCGTAGGCCTGAATCACTTCCTTTTCCGGGTCAGAAAGCAGGGGGAAGGGAAGGGCGTACTTCTGCTCAAAGTTTTTGTGGGAGCTTACGGAATCTTTGCTGACGCCCAGCACCACAGCGCCCTTCTCCAGAAACTGGGGGTACCGTTCGGCAAAGCCGCAGGCCTGTTTGGAACAGCCGGGGGTGTTGTCCTTGGGGTAAAAATACAAAATGACTTTCTTTCCAATGTAACTAGACAGACTGTGTTCCTTTCCGTTCTGATCCGGCAGGGAAAAGGCCGGGGCTTTTGTTCCGATTTCCAGCATGGTGTTTCCTCCTGATTTTTTTCTTTCATTATACGAAGTCTCCCGGGCCCTCGTCAAGGGCCTGGCCGGAAAAAGTTGACGGCGGGAACATACTGGGGTATAATGGAGCAAAGAAAGGCGGTGAGCGGATGACAGAGGTTGTGGCGGCGCTGATTCGGGATGCGGACCGGTTTTTGATCTGCCAGCGGCCCGCAAGCAAGGACCGGGGCTTGCTTTGGGAATTTGTGGGCGGTAAGGTGGAGCCGGGAGAAACCCGGGAGGAAGCCCTGATCCGGGAATGCCGGGAGGAACTGGCCATTACCGTCAGGGTGGGGGATATTTTTTCGGAGGTGACCCATACCTATCCGGATCTGACCATCCATCTGACGGTATTTTATGCCGAAATCACGGCGGGGAGCCTCCGGAAGCTGGAGCACAATGACATCCGCTGGATTCAGCTGGATGAGTTGGATCGGTATGCGTTCTGCCCGGCGGACCGGCCGATCGTGGAAAAGCTGCGGAAATCGCAAATGGCAGATGCAAGCAGGAGAAAACAGTAAATACAGCAGGAGGTGGGCGATTTGGTACGGCCCATTATGAAAGACCCAATTTTCCTCGGCAGAAAGTCGGAGGAAGCCACACCCGAGGATCTTCCCGTTGCGGCAGATCTGCTGGACACGCTGAAAGCCCACGCGTCCGAGTGCGTGGGCATGGCAGCAAATATGATCGGCGTAGCAAAACGAATCATTGTTTTTGACTGCGACGGCAGCTACATGACCATGTTGAATCCGGAGATCATCCGTACCGGAGAACCCTTTGAAGCAGAGGAGGGCTGCCTGTCCCTGAGCGGAACCCGGAAGACCCTGCGATACCGCACCATAAAGGTCCGCTATCAGAACGAAAAATTCCAGGTCAGGCTCAAGACCTTCACGGGCTGGACGGCCCAGATCATCCAGCATGAAGTGGACCACTGCAACGGAATCGTAATATGAAAGGAAGAACGCCGCATGGATATTTTTGAAGCCATTCAGAACCGGCACTCGGTAAGAAGCTATCTCGACACGCCCATTCCCGAAGATACAGCGGAAACACTCCGGGCTTGCATTGCGGATGTGAACCGGGAAAGCGGTCTGCATTTTGCTCTGTTTACCCAGGAATGTACCGGCTTTGCCGGAAAACTGAAAAATGTCCGCAACTACATCGCCTTCGCGGGAGGCGGGGAGAACCTGGAGGAACGGATTGGCTACTACGGTGCGAAGCTTATGCTGGAAGCCCAGATGCTGGGCCTCAATTCCTGCTGGGTTGCCATGTCCTTCCACAAAGGGGCCGTAACAAAACGGATGCCCCTTCGGGAGGGGGAAAAGGTGGTAAACGCACTGGCATTGGGTTACGGGCAGACCCAGGGGACGTCCCACCGTACCAAGCCCATGGAAAAGCTCTGCCGGTGTGACGGCCCCATGCCCGACTGGTTCCGCAAGGGGATGGAGACGGTCATGCTTGCCCCCACAGCCATCAATCAGCAGCAATTCCTGTTCACCCTGGCAGACGGCCGGGTCAGTGCCAGGGCAAAGCTGGGCCCCTGCAGTCAGATCGATCTGGGGATCGTGAAGTATTACTTTGAACTCGGTTCCGGGAGAAAGGTCTTTTCGCCGGAGAAAAATTTCTGATTATTTGAAAAAACCTCTTGACTCTGACGCTGCGTCATAGTTTATACTCCTTTTGTCGGGAGGAGGAAACGCCATGATGACCATCAAGGAAATGAGCAGGCGCACCGGGGTGAGTATACGCACCCTGCAATACTATGACCGGATCGGGCTTCTGCGCCCGGCGGCCTATACCCAGTCCAGCTACCGGCTGTATGACGATACGGACCTGGAGCGGATGCAGCAGATCCTGCTGTTCCGGGAATTGCGGTTTCCTTTGAAGCAGATCCGGGAGATTCTGGACAGCCCCAATTTCGACAGGAAACGGGCACTGCGCCAGCAAATTGACCTGCTGACCATCCAGAAGGAACGTCTGGAAGATCTCATCAGCCTCGCCGGCACAATTCTGACAAAAGGAGAACGTACAATGGACTTTGAACCTTTCAGCAAAGAGAAGCAGCGCGCTTATACCGAGGAGGCCAGAAAGCAGTGGGGGAAAACCGCCGCGTGGCAGGAATTTGAGGAAAAAGCTTCCGGCAGGGCAGAGGGGGATTCCGAAAGGATCACCGGAGACTTCATGAAGCTTTTTGAAGAATTCGGCGCCATGCGGGAGACGGACCCGGCATCCGCCGGTGCCCGGGAGCAGGTAAAAAAGCTGCAAAGCTTTATTACGGAGCATTACTACACCTGTACGAACCAGATCCTGCGGGGCCTGGGGCAGATGTACGCCGCGGGCGGGGAGATGACCGGGAA
>CAMEIK010000092.1 GCA_945918315.1 uncultured Clostridia bacterium | reverse complement strand
GGGCTCCTTAACTGCCCGCCCGGGCGTTTCTTCATTGACTTTCCTTTCGGAATACCCTATACTAACGCCAGGGAGAGGCTGAAGCCTTCAGAGCTTTCCCGGAAAGAGAGGCTGTACCCTATGAACAGCAAGCGTTTCTACGCTCTGGATGTGCTGAAACTGTTTCTGGCCTATGTGATCGCCTATTTTCACAGCAGGATGGAGTTTTTGCCCGGGCCCACGGTGACCGTCCAGATTTTCTTCATGATCTCCGGCTTTTTCCTGGCAAGAAAATTCTACGCCCGTTCCTTTGCCGACCGGGGGCAAAGCTATGGCGCCTGGGAGTATACCCTTGACCATGTCCGGTCCATATACCCTCACTACCTGCTCTCCTGCGGCATTCTGTTTGTGTACATCACGGCCAGAGAATGTCTGGAGCTGTTCCGGGCGCCGGGCTGGGAACCGTTGAAGGCGCTGTTTCTGCATCTGTACAGTCAGATTCCGGATATTTTCCTGCTCCAGAGCGCCTATCACTGGCAGGACAGCCTGAACTATCCGCTGTGGCAGATTTCCGCCCTGCTGATCGCGGGCTATTTCATCTATGCGCTGCTGTGCCACAATGAAAAGCTTTCCCGCACCCTGATTTTCCCCGGGGCCATTCTGATGGTTATGTCGCTTCTGACCCGGACGGAGGACCTGTTTCAGAATTACGGGTTTTTCTATCTTCCTCTGCTGCGGGCGTTTTATCCCATGTGCGTGGGCGTGCTGGCGTTCTATTTTACAAAAACCAGGTACTTTGAAGCCCTGCGGGCCCATCGCCGGCTCTTTGATGCCGCCGCGGTGCTGGCGCTGGTCACCATTATCTGCTTTGCCGATTACGGAAATATTTTTGTGATAACCGGCTCCCTGCTGATTGTCAACTGCTGTGATTCCGATTCGCTGCTGAACCGGCTCTTTGACCACCGGTGCTTCCGCTGGTGCGGCAAGCTGTCCTACGCCATCTTTTTAAACCACGTGCTGATTGCCCGGATTCTGTGGGCATTGATTGTACCCCGGGTGGAGGCGCGGATGGCCTTTCCAATCTGGGCAATCGGAATTCTGTACTTCGTAATGCTCACCGGCTATTCCATTGTTACCATGGTTCTGGTTGACCGCTGGACAAGCCGGGCAAGGGCCCAAAAAGCGCCGGTGTCAAATTCCTGATATTCTGGGCCGTCCCACTGCCGGGGGACGGCCCAAAATCCTGCCTTCCTCTTTTTCCCTGAGCCGGATTCGGGGCGCCCGGGGGAGGGGAAGCCCACCGGGTCAGAAAATTTTCCCTTTCTAACCGAATTTACTTGACAAATTGGAATTTAGGCTTTATTCTATGATGTGTTTGTGTCTGGAAACGTTTTCAGATTCCAAAAATTGAGGTTCCCGGGGGATCACGGAAAACCCCGGCGGAACAGATTTCTTCTTGAGAAAGAGGCGAACAAGCTATGAGAACCAGCGGCATCCTGATGCACATCACCAGCCTTCCCGGCCCCTACGGCGTTGGTACCCTGGGCAAGAATGCCTATGCTTTTGTGGATTTTCTGGAAGAAGCGGGGCAGAGCTACTGGCAGATTCTTCCCCTGACGCCCACCGGCTACGGAGATTCTCCTTATCAGTCCTGTTCCACCTTTGCCGGAAACCATTACCTCATTGACCTGGACACTCTGGTGGAGCAGGGCCTTCTGAAGCCTGAGGAGATTCAAAATATCACCTGGTCTGTCCGGGAGGAGAAAGCGGACTTTGGCCTGCAGTATCAAAGCCGGCTGAAGGTACTGCGGCTTGCCTATTCCCGGTTTCAGGGCGGCCCGGAATACGATGCTTTCCGGGCGGAAAACGACAGCTGGCTGCCTGACTTCACCCTGTTCATGGCCCTGAAGGACCATTTCGCCGGCAAGCCCTGGTATTCCTGGGAGACGGCCTACAAATTCCGGGAAGCATCCGCCATGGCCGCTGCCCGCCGGGAGTTCCGGCAGGACTGCGACTTCTATGCCTTTGTCCAGTATCTGTTCTTTACCCAGTGGAACGCTCTGCGGACCTATGCCGCCGGGAAGGGAATCCGGTTTATCGGAGATGTTCCCATCTATGTGCCTCTGGATTCGGTGGAGGTCTGGTCCAGCCCGGAGCTGTTCCAGCTGGATGAAACCCTCCGGCCCACGGACGTGGCAGGGGTTCCCCCGGATGCCTTCACTGCCGACGGCCAGCTCTGGGGCAATCCCCTCTACCGCTGGGACGAGATGGGGCGGGACGGGTACCGCTGGTGGATCCGCCGGCTGAGCGCCGCCGGAAAATGGTACGATACGGTCCGGCTGGACCATTTCCGGGGCTTTGAAGCCTACTGGGCAGTGCCCTACGGCGCGCCCAATGCCCGGGGCGGACACTGGGTCAAGGGTCCGGGCCTGGACTTTATGAGAACGCTGAAGGCCGCTCTTCCCAATCTGTCCCTCATTGCCGAGGACCTGGGCTTCCTGACCGACGACGTGCTGGCTCTGCGGGACGCCTCCGGCTATCCCGGCATGAAGGTGCTGCAGTTCGCCTTTGATTCCCGGGAGCCCTCCGATTACCTGCCCCATACCTACATCAGGAATACCGTGTGCTATTCCGGCACCCATGACAACATGACAACCCGGCAGTGGCTGGAAACCGGCACCCCCGAAATGCGGCAGTATGCCGGCAGCTACATGCACCTGACGGAAGCGGAGGGGGAAGTGTGGGGTGTTATCCGCACGGCCATGTCCTCGGTGTCCGACCTGTGCGTCATCCCCATGCAGGACTATTTGAACCTGGGGGCGGAGGCCCGGATGAATTTTCCCGGAACTTTGTCAGATTCCAACTGGACATGGCGGGCAAAAGATGGTATGATAGAAAAGTCGCTGGCACGAAAGATCCGGGAGCTGACGGCCCTGTATGCCCGGTTGGACAGTCAGGCCGCCAAAACGGAAAAGCCGGCCGCGGCAGCCGACGGCGAAGCCGAATGAAAACCGCGCTTCCCGCCGGGGAAGAGTGTCTATCCATTACCGGCAGCTTTCTGTGCGGTAAATGAAAATAAGGAGAACAATATGAGCTATAATTGTCTGAACATCCTGAAATGGACCGAGGCCCAGCTGAAATATACCTATGACGTGTCCTTGCAGGAGGCCACCCCCCAGGAGCTCCACGAGGCTCTGGGCGAAGCGGTGATGATGGCCATTTCCGATAACTGGAACGCCAGCAAGCGGACCCGTATGCACCAGCGGAAGGCCTACTACATTTCCGCCGAGTACCTGATCGGCCGGCTGGTGTACGCCAACCTGTACAACCTGGGCATTCTGGGGGAAATGAAGAAGCTCTTTGCCGAGCGGGGCGTGGACCTGGCGGTGCTGGAGGATATTGAGGATGCCGCTCTGGGCAACGGCGGCCTGGGCCGTCTGGCTGCCTGCTTCCTGGACTCCGCCGCTTCCTGCAACCTGCCCCTGTCCGGCTACGGCCTGCGCTACAAGTTCGGCCTCTTCAAGCAGAGCTTTGACGAGAACGGCAGCCAGAAGGAGAACGCGGACGACTGGTCCAAGTTCGGCGATCCCTGGTCCTACCGCCGGTATAACCACACCGTGAAGGTGCAGTTCCCGGATCATACCGTGCTGGCGGTGCCCTATGATGTGCCCGTCATCGGCTACGGCACCAACAATATCAACACCCTGCGCCTGTGGCAGTGCGAGGCCGAGGAAGAGCTGGACTTTGGTGCCTTCAACGACCAGGACTACCTCCGGGCACTGGCCCAGAAGAACAAGGCCGAGGACATCACCCGGGTGCTGTACCCCAACGACTCCACCTGGGAGGGTAAGCGTCTGCGCATCAAGCAGCAGTATGTGCTGTCCTCCGCCTCCCTGCAGGATATGCTGCGGACCTATAAGGCGGCCCACGGCACCGACCTGAGCCATTTTGCCGACTACTATGCCGTCCAGCTCAACGATACCCACCCGGCTATGTCCATTCCCGAGCTGATCCGGCTGCTGATGCTGGAGGGCATGGACTTTGACCAGAGCTTCTCCATTGCCCAGAGGACCTTCTCCTACACCAACCACACCGTTATGAGCGAGGCTCTGGAGAAGTGGAATCTGGACCTGCTGCGCAGCGTGGTGCCGGAGATCGTGGACATCATCTGCCGCATCGACGAGAAGCTGAAGCGGGAGAACCCGGGCCTGTTCATCGTCCGGGACAACACCGCCCACATGGCAAACCTTTCCGTGTATGTGGGCTCCTATGTCAACGGCGTGGCGGAGATCCACTCCCAGATTCTGAAGGATGACTGCTTCAAGGATTGGTACCATGTGTTCCCGGAGCGGTTCCAGAACAAGACCAACGGCGTCACTCCCCGGCGGTGGTTGGGCCTGTGCAACCCGGAGCTGACCCAGCTCATCAAGTACCGCATCGGCAGCGAGTTCCTGAAGGACCTGGACCAGCTGGCCCGGCTGAAGCCCATGATCGATGATACCATGGTCTACCAGTTCAACACCGTGAAGCGGACCAAGAAGGAGCAGCTGTGCAAGGTCATTGCCCAGCATGAGGACGTGAAGCTGAATCCGGACTTTATTTTCGATGTCCAGGTCAAGCGGCTCCACGAGTATAAGCGGCAGCTGATGAACGCTCTGTCCATTGTGGATATTTACTTCCGGCTGAAGAACGGGGAGCTGCCCGACTTCCGGCCCACCGCCTTCATCTTCGGCGCCAAGTCCGCCCCCGGCTACGCCCGGGCCAAGGCCATCATCCGGTATATCAACCGGATTGCCCGGATGGTGAACAACGACCCCGCTGTCAGCGATAAGCTGAAGGTGGTCTTCGTCCAGAACTACAACTGCTCCTATGCCGAGCATATCATTCCTGCCGCCGATATTTCCGAGCAGATTTCTCCCGCGGGCACCGAGGCCTCCGGCACCGGCAACATGAAGCTGATGCTCAACGGCGCCGTGACCCTGGGCACCCTGGACGGCGCCAATGTGGAGATTGCCCAGGAGGCCGGCAAGGAGAACGAATACATCTTCGGCCATACGGTCCAGGAGATCAACGCCTGCCGGGACAGCTACCGGGCCCGGGACATCTACGAGCGCAATGCCCACCTGCGCCGCGCCATCGACACCCTGGTGGACGGCACCGTGCCCACCGACGACGACCAGAAGGAGCTGTATCACGCGTTGCTTGACGGCGCGTCCTGGCACAAGGCGGACCACTACTTCATCCTGCTGGACTACGAAAGCTATCTGGACGCCAAGCTGCAGGCGAACAGGGACTACGGCGACCGGCTGGCCTTCGGCCGGAAGTGCCTGCAGAATGTAGCCTCCGCTTCCAAGTTCTCCTCCGACCGGACCATCCGGCAGTACGCCGAGGAGATCTGGCACATCCAGCCCACCCAGTATTAATGAGAATTTCCAAACGCTTTTCCGGCGCGGTTCCCAAGGGGGAACCGCGCCGGTTCTTTTATGCGAGGACCGTTCAAGAGTCCCTTTGGGGCGAATAAAAAAGCGGGTTTCGGGTTTTGCCGGTTAATTGGAATTGTGGTTATCGGCTTTCGTAAGCACACTGACAAATTGGAATTTAATTGACAATTGACAATGGACAATGGACAAT
>CAMEIK010000091.1 GCA_945918315.1 uncultured Clostridia bacterium | reverse complement strand
CTGAAACGTTATTTTTGAAAGGCGGAATAGTTTTTGTTGCAAAACGGACAAAAAAATGGTATGCTGATACTTTCAAAGCAACAAACCTTTTCTTTCCGCGAGGTGCTTACTATGTGTGGTATTGTTGGATTTACAGGCAAACAGAACGCGGCCCCCATTTTGCTGGAGGGCCTGACCCGGCTGGAATACCGGGGCTATGACTCGGCGGGCATCGCGGTGCGGGAGGGGGACAAGCCTCCTGTCGTGGTCAAGGCCAAGGGCCGGCTGAAGAATCTGTATGAAAAAACCGATGACGGCATGGCGGTGATTGGCTCCTGCGGCATCGGCCATACCCGGTGGGCTACCCACGGGGAACCCTCGGAAAACAATGCCCACCCCCATTGCAGCGATGACGGGAATGTGATCGGGGTGCACAACGGCATTATCGAATCCTACCAGCAGATCCGGGAGAAGCTGACCCGGAAGGGCTACCGCTTCCACACCGAAACGGACACGGAGGCCCTCATCAAATATATCGACTACTATTACAAAAAGTATAACATGGGCCCCATTGACGCCATTGCCAAAACTATGGTCCGGATTCGGGGCTCCTACGCTCTGGCGGTGATGTTCCGGGACTACCCCGGGGAGATTTTCGTTGCCCGGAAGGACAGCCCCATGATTCTGGGACTGGAGAACGGGGAAACCTACCTTGCCTCGGATGTTCCTGCCATTCTGAAGTACACCCGCAATGTCTACTACATCGGCAATATGGAGATGGCCCGGCTGTCCCCGGGGAAGATCACCTTCTTCAATCTGGACGGCGATGAGATCGAAAAGGAGTCTACGCTGATTCAGTGGGACACGGAGGCGGCGGAAAAGGGCGGCTTCCAGCACTTCATGATGAAGGAAATCCATGAGGAGCCCAAGGCCGTCCGGGACACCATCCATTCGGTCTGCCATGACGGGGCCGTTGACCTGAGCGGTGTGGGCCTGACGCCGGAGGAAATCCGGAACGTGGACATGATCCATTTTGTCGCCTGCGGCTCTGCCTATCATGTGGGGGCGGCGGCCCAGTATGTGCTGGAGGACCTGGCCAGGGTCCGGGTCCGGGTGGAGCTTGCCTCGGAGTTCCGCTACCGCAGACCCATTCTGGGAAAGAACGATCTGGTGATTGCCGTCAGTCAGTCCGGCGAGACTGCCGATACCCTGGCGGCCATTCGGGAGGCCAAGGCCCAGGGGGTCAGGACCCTCGGCATTGTCAACGTGGTGGGCAGCACCATCGCCCGGGAGGCGGACCATGTATTCTACACCCAGGCAGGGCCGGAAATTTCCGTTGCCACCACCAAGGCGTACAGCGCCCAGCTGGCTGCCGTCTATCTTCTGGCGGTGCAGTTCGCCCTGGTCCGGGGCGCGGTGGAGGAAGACACCTATCACAGGCTTCTGGAGGACATTCTCCGGCTTCCGGAGCAGATCGAAAAGACCCTGGAGAACAAGGAGCGGATCCAGTGGTTCGCCGCCAAGTTCTCCGGTGCCAGGGATATTTTCTTCCTGGGACGGGGCATTGACTATGCCATCGCCCTGGAGGGAAGCCTCAAAATGAAGGAGATCAGCTATATCCACAGCGAGGCCTACGCTGCCGGCGAATTGAAGCACGGTACCATCAGCCTCATTGAGGACGGCACCCTGGTGGTGGGTGTGCTCACCCAGGAGAACCTGTACGAAAAGATGATCAGCAATCTGGTGGAGGTCAAGAGCCGGGGCGGTTACCTCATGGGCCTGACCAGCTACGGCAACTATGACATTGAGGACACCGTGGACTTTACCGTCTACATTCCCAAAACCGACCCCCACTTTGCCGCCAGCCTTGCGGTGGTACCCTTGCAGCTCATGGCCTACTATGTAAGCGTTGCCCGGGGCCTGGATGTGGATAAGCCCCGGAACCTGGCCAAAAGCGTAACGGTGGAGTGACGGCATGGAGCGGAAAAACCCCGTGCCCTGTCCGCAAAACGGGGAGGGCGCCCAAATGACAGGGAAGGGCCCGGAGGAAAAGGCTCTGTTTGCCAATACCCAGGTGTCCACCTCCCGGGTCATTTACACCCCCTCGGCCTTTGCCCGGGAGAATCTGCTGTATTTGCAGGAGGTGGGGGCTCTGCGGGCTCTGGCGCCACACATCAGCCGCCGGGAGAACCTGCCGTCCTACCTGTTCTTTCTGGTAAAGGACGGAGAAGGAACCCTCCGTTACGGAGGAAGGGAGTACTGCCTGGGGCCGGGGGACTGCGTGTTTATCGACTGCCGCGCCGGCTACGCCCAGTCCACCTCGGACCACCGGGACCAGCGGGGCGTTCATGATAAGCTGTGGGCGCTGTCCTGGGTCCATTTTGACGGGCCCACCATGGCGGGAATCTACGAAAAATACCGGGAGCGGGGCGGCCAGCCGGTGTTTTCCTGCGCCTCCCCCGGTCGGCGGGAGCGCTACCGGGCCCTGCTGGACAATGTCTTCACCCTTGCGGCGGCGGAGGCCTATGTCCGGGACATGCGGATCGCGGAAAAGCTTACGGAGCTGTTGACCTGCCTGATGGAGGACGCCTGGAGCCCGGCTCAGACCGGCATTCCCGGAACAAAGCGGTTGTCCGTCCGGGAGGTCAGGACCTATATTGGGGAGCATTATAGGGAAAAGCTGTCCCTGGACAGTCTGAGCAAACGATTTTTTATCAACAAGTACTACCTTGCCAAGATCTTCAAGGAGCAGTACGGCTATACCGTGAACGCCTGTATCGCCCAGGTGCGGATCGGCAAGGCCAAGGAGCTGCTGCGGTTTTCGGACAGAACCGTGGAGGCCATCGGTTTCGAGAGCGGCTTCACCGACCCCAACTACTTTGCCCGGTGCTTCAAAAAAGTGGAGGGAATCAGCCCCAGCGAATACAGACAAAGATGGTAAATGGGCTGTAAACCGGAAAAACGGGAAGATTCCCGCCGGAAAAGCAGCCCGTTTTCCGGAAACAGAAAAACCAATATTGTGCTACCAAAAGACAAGGAATTGCCTTGGCCTTTTTTGAGGACGGGTATACAATAACGGAAACCAAAGCAGGATATTGGAATTTAATTGACAGTTGAAAGTGGAAAGTGGAAAGTGGAAAGTTATGGGACGCTCGCCAAGGAACGGCCTCTGCGCGCGCCATCGAATTTCAGGTCATTGCGAGCCAGTGATCACACTGGCGTGGCAATCTCCATCGAATTCCGGAATCAGGAACGTCATACACCGTAGGGGCGCTCAGTGAGCGCCCGGCAGAGATATTTCTGATATTCAGATTTCTATCGGCGAAAAGGTTACGTTTAGCGGATATTTTATACGAAATTGGAACATTTTCGCGGGCGCTCAATGAGCGCCCCTACAAATGGATGACGATAGGTGGTCAGAAAAAAGATGGAGATTCCCACACCACTTAAGCGGACTGGTTCGGAATGACACGTATTTTGGAACGTGGCTTGCTGTACGGGCTCCCAACCGCCCTTTATTTTCAATCGTCGCGAAGCGACACCTTAACTTTCAACTTTCAATTGTCAACATTCAACTTAAGCGAAGCGGATAAATTCCTCTTTATCCGATTATTGTGTAAAATCTGACCAAGGAAAAATAAGGAGACAATACTATGAAAACAGCACTGATTACGGGCATCACCGGCCAGGACGGCAGCTATCTTGCGGAGTTTCTTCTGGAGAAGGGCTACGCGGTCCACGGCATCACCCGCCGGGCATCCATTTCCAATACCGCCCGGATTGACCATCTGCTGGGGCGGATTACCCTCCATGACGGGGACCTGACAGACAGCAGCTCCCTGATCCGGATTATCGGAAAGGTCCAGCCCGATGAAATCTACAATCTGGCGGCTCAGAGCCATGTCCAGGTCAGCTTCGATGTGCCGGAGTATTCCGGGGATGTGGACGCTCTGGGAGTCCTTCGGATTCTGGAAGCCTGCCGGATTCTGGGCCTGACGAAAAAGACCAAGGTTTACCAGGCCTCCACCTCGGAGCTCTTCGGCAAGGTGGAGGAGATTCCCCAGCGGGAGACCACCCCCTTCCATCCCTATTCCCCCTACGCCATTGCCAAGCAGTACGGCTTCTGGATGGTCAAGGAATACCGGGAGGCCTACGGCATGTTTGCTGTCAACGGCATTCTGTTTAACCACGAATCCGAGCGCCGGGGGGAGAATTTCGTCACCCGGAAGATCACCCTGGCGGCGGGGCGGATCGCCGAGGGACTCCAGGATCATCTGGAGCTGGGCAATATGGATTCCCTCCGGGACTGGGGCTATGCCAGGGACTATGTGGAGTGCATGTGGCTGATGCTGCAGCACGATACCCCCGAGGATTTCGTCATCGCCACCGGCGAGCAGCACACCGTCCGGGACTTTACGGAAAAGGCCTTCGCCGCCAACGGGATGACCATTCGCTGGGAGGGCACGGGCCTTGCGGAAAAGGGCTATGACGCGGCAACCGGCAAGCTTCTTGTCAGCGTGAATCCCCAGTGGTTCCGGCCCACGGATGTGAATAATCTCTGGGGCGACCCCACCAAGGCAAAGACCGTTCTGGGCTGGAATCCCCAGAAAACCCCCTATGCCCGGTTGGTCCAGATCATGGCAGAGCATGACCGGGCCCTGGCCAAACGGGAAAGAGCCCTGAAGGAGGCCCGGTAACCATGATGGAGAAAAACGCGAAAATCTATGTGGCGGGCCACCGGGGCATGGTGGGCTCCGCCATCGTCCGGGAGCTGGAGCGGCAGGGCTACCATAACATCATTACCCGTACCCATAAGGAACTGGACCTGACCCGGCAGGCGGAGGTGGAGGCCTTCTTTGCCGCGGAAAAGCCGGAATATGTGTTCCTGGCCGCAGCCAAGGTGGGCGGCATCGTTGCCAACCAGAACGCCCTGGCGGATTTCATGTATGACAACATGATCCTGGAAATGAACGTCATTCACGCGGCCTGGAAAAACGGCTGCAAAAAGCTGGAATTTCTGGGTTCCTCCTGCATTTACCCCCGGATGGCCCCCCAGCCCATGAAGGAAAACTGCCTTCTGACCTCCGAGCTGGAAAAGACCAACGAGGCCTACGCCCTGGCGAAGATCTCGGGGCTTAAATACTGCGAATTTTTAAACCGCCAGTACGGTACGGACTACATTTCCGTCATGCCCACCAATCTCTACGGCCCCAACGACAATTACCATCCCACCCACTCCCATGTGCTCCCGGCCCTCATCCGCCGGTTCCACGAGGCAAAGGTGGAGAATAAGCCCTATGTGACCTGCTGGGGGGACGGCAGCCCCCTGCGGGAATTCCTGTATGTGGATGACCTGGCGAACCTGTGCGTATTCCTGATGAACAACTACTCCGGCAACGAGACGGTGAATGCCGGCACCGGCAAGGAGCTGACCATCCGGGAGCTGACCGAATTGGTGGCCAAAGTGGTGGGCTACACCGGGGAAATCCGGTGGGACCCCACCAAGCCCAACGGCACCCCCAGAAAGCTTCTGGACGTGTCCAAGGCCACGGCTCTGGGCTGGACCTATAAGACGGAGCTGGAGGACGGCATCCGGCTTTCCTATGAGGATTTCCTGAGCAATCCCGTCCGGGCCGAGCGGTAACCGGCAGC
>CAMEIK010000090.1 GCA_945918315.1 uncultured Clostridia bacterium | reverse complement strand
AATCATTGTCAACTGTCAACTGTCAATTGTCAATTCGGCGAAGCCGCTAAATTCCTATTTATCGTTTCCTTGGCAAACGCAGATACATATGCTCCCGATTATAACGGCTGGCGGTTTTTCTGTCAACTTTCTGCCGGGGAATTTCCAAAAAACCATGATTTGCCTTGAACACCGGGAAAACGGATGCTATAATGAACACAATTGGAAATACCCACCCGAAAGGATGATATGGATGAATGTGGAATTGCAGCATCTGACGAAAATTTTCCCCTCCCGGGACAAAAAGGGGAAAGAAGTCGTGGCCGTCAGTGACTTTACCTTTACTGTTCCCGACGGGGAACTCATCGGCCTGCTGGGCCCCTCCGGCTGCGGCAAGAGCACCACGCTGTACATGCTCAGCGGTCTGGAAAAGCCCACCTCGGGCAGGATTTTCTTTGGACCCGACGATGTCACCGACCTGCCGGCGGAGAACCGGGGGGTCGGCCTGGTCTTCCAGAACTACGCCCTGTACCCCCACCTGACCGTGGAGCAGAATATCCGCTTCCCTCTGGAGAACCTGAAGGGCCCGGACAAGCTGACAAAGGAGCAGATGAAGGAACGGGTGCTGGCTTCTGCCAAGCTGGTGCAGATTGACATGCTCCTTGCCCGGAAGCCCAACGAGCTTTCCGGCGGCCAGCAGCAGCGGGTGGCCATCGCCCGGGCCCTGGTGAAGATGCCCAAGGTATTGCTGCTGGACGAGCCCCTTTCCAACCTGGACGCCCGTCTCCGGCTCCAGACCCGGGAGGAAATCCGCCGCATCCAGAAGGAAACGGGAATCACCACCGTGTTTGTCACCCACGACCAGGAGGAGGCCATGAGCATCTCCGACCGGATCGTGGTCATGCAGGCGGGTGTGGTCCAGCAGATCGGCAAGCCCCAGCAGGTTTACGACGACCCGGTAAACCTCTTTGTGGCCAAATTCCTTGGTACGCCCCCCATCAATATGTTCCGGGGAAAGGTGCAAAAGGAAACCCTGTACATTGGTTCCGATCCGGTACTGCCCGTCCCCGGCGCCCCGGATGGAGAGGTAGCCGTGGGCATCCGCCCCGAGGGCTTCCTGCCGGATGACAACGGGCCCCTCCGCTGCCGGCTGCGGAACGTGGAGGTCATGGGCCGGGATGTAAGCATCGTGGCGGAAAACGACGCTCTCGAAACCCCCACCCTCCGGGCCATCGTCCAGTCGGACCTGTCCCTGCCTGCCGGCAACACGGTGCGCTTCGGATTAAAGCCCCACAAGGTCCTGCTGTTTGACCAGGACACCGGGGCGCGGATCCGGTTCGGGGAGGTCCGCAATGGATAACAAAAGCCTTAAGGGCTGGCTGTACCTGGTACCTGCCATCGCCTTTCTGGGCGCGTTTCTGGTGTACCCCCTCATCGATGTGTTCGTTTACTCCGTGGAGGAGGGCTACAACTCCGCGTCCCAGACCTATTTCGGGGTGGGAGCCTACAATTTTTCCTATGTGCTCCATGACCCCTATTTTCTCCAGGCCCTCAAAAACACCCTGATCCTGGTGGTCATTACGGTGCCCCTGTCCACCGGAATCGCCCTGCTGATTTCCGTGGCCCTCAGCTCCATTGAGAAGCTCCGGGACCTGTTCCAGACGGTGTTCTTCCTGCCCTATGTGACCAACACCCTGGCGGTGGGTCTGGTGTTTATGATTCTCTTCAAGAAGACTCCCTACTCCGACGGCCTCATGAATCTGCTGCTGGGTGCCTTCGGCATCTCCCCCATCGATTTCATCGGCGGCCCCTACTGGGCAAAGATGTTCGTGCTGTGCTTTTACACCGTCTGGGTGGTCATGCCCTTTAAAATCCTCATTCTCACCAGCGCCCTGGCCTCGGTGAGCCAGGTCTACTACAACGCCGCCCGGGTGGACGGCACCTCCCGGGGCCGGATGTTCCGGAAAATCACCCTGCCCATGATCTCCCCCTCCATCTTCTATCTGGTGATTACCGGCTTCATCGGCGCCTTCAAGGCCTACTCCGATGCGGTGGCCCTCTTTGGCACCGACCTGAACGCCGCCGGCATGAACACCATCGTGGGCTATGTCTACGATATGCTCTACGGCAACGCGGGAGGCTACCCCTCCTATGCCTCCGCCGCCGCCATCGTGCTGTTTTCCATCGTGCTCACCATCACGGTCATCAACCTCCTGGTCAGCCGGAAGCACGTCCACTATGTATGAGGTGCCCGAATATGGACTACAAGAAAATACAGCGGAGCGCCCGGCTCCGGTCCGGGGCAGGAAAAACCGTGCGGTACACCCTGCTTGTGTTCTGGGCGCTGCTGGTGCTGTTCCCCTTTTACTGGATGCTTCTGACCTCGGTCAAAAGCTACGGAACCTACAACGCCGAGTACATCCCCAAGCTCTTTACCCTCTCCCCCACCCTCAGCAACTACGCGGAGGCCTTCCGGGCGGTGCCGTTGGGAAAATACTTCCTGAACACCGTGATCTTCACCCTGGCAACCACCGCGGTGATGCTGATGGTCACGGTGCTGGCGGCCTTTGCCTTTGCACGGCTGAACTTCCCCGGCAAGGACCTGGTCTTCACCCTGTTCCTGTCCCTGATGATGATTCCCAGCGAGCTGGTGGTCATTACGAATTTCGTCACCATCACGGACATGGACCTGCGCAATACCTTCCTGGGCCTGATTCTTCCCTCGGTGACCTCGGTGTTTTACATCTACCTGCTGAAGGAAAACTTTGCCCAGGTCCCGGACGAGCTGTACTACGCCGCCAAGGTGGACGGCACCTCGGACCTCAAATACCTGTTTAAGGTTATGATCCCCATCTGCCAGCCCACCATTGTCACTGTGACCATCCTGAAGGTCATCGAGTGCTGGAACAGCTTTGTCTGGCCCCGGCTCATTACCGACGATGCCAACTACTACCTTGTCTCCAACGGCATCCAGGAGATCCGGGAAAACGGCTTCGGCCGGGAGAACATCCCCGCCATGATGGCGGCGGTGGTGGTCATCTCCCTGCCCCTCATTATCCTGTTCCTCATCTTCCACAAGAAGATTATGGCAGGCGTGGCAAGAGGAGGTACCAAGGGATGAAAAAAATCATTTCCCTGCTTCTTTGCGCCCTGCTGTTCACCGGGCTGTTGTCCGGCTGCCACGGTGCCCGGGAGCAGGCTACCTTCGCCATCCCGGAAAGCTTCGACGAAAGCCGGAGCTACGAGATCACCTTCTGGGCCAAGAATGACACCAACGTGACCCAGGCCAATATCTACAAGCAGGCCATCGCGGACTTTCAGACGCTGTACCCCAACATCACCGTAAATCTGCGGCTGTACACCGATTACAGCCGGATCTACAACGATGTCATTACCAACATCGCCACAAACACCACTCCCAACGTCTGCATCACCTACCCGGACCACATCGCCACCTACCTCACCGGCACCGACGCGGTGGTGCCTCTGGACGGCCTCTTTGCCGACCCCCGGTACGGCTTGGGAGGAAGCGCGCTGCGCTTTGACGGCCCCACCCAGCAGGAAATCATCCCCCAGTTCTTAGACGAGTGCGTCATCGGGGGAACCCACTACGCCATTCCCTATATGCGCTCCACGGAGGCCTGCTACATCAACAGGGACTTTGTGGAGGCCCTGGGCTACCAGGTGCCGGAGGTTCTGACCTGGGACTTCATCTGGGAGGTCAGCGAAGCCGCCGCGGCGAAAAATACCGACGGCACCTACAAGCTCAACGGCCAGAAGGTGATGATTCCCTTCATCTACAAGTCCACGGACAACATGATGATCCAGCAGCTTCACCAGCTGAACGCCCCCTACGCCACCGCCGCCGGGGACATTCAGATCTTCCATGACACCACCCGGCAGCTTCTTCTCACCGCGGCGGAGCACACCAAGTCCGGGGCCTTTTCCACCTTTAAGATTTCCGGCTACCCCGCCAACTTCCTCAACGCCGGGCAGTGCGTCTTTGCCGTGGACTCCACCGCCGGCGCCACCTGGATGGGCTCCGGGGCCCCCCTGCTGGACATCAGCCCGGAGCGGCTTGTGGAATTTGAAACGGTGGTCCGGCCCGTGCCCCAGTTCGACCCAAGCAATATGCAAATGATCTCCCAGGGCCCCTCGGTCTGTATCTTCAACAAGAATGACCCCCAGCAGGTGCTGGCCTCCTGGCTCTTCGCTCAGTTTTTGCTGACCAATGAGGTCCAGCTGGCCTATGCCGCCACCGAGGGCTACGTTCCCGTCACCGCCAAGGCCCAGGAAAGCGAAGAATACCGGGATTACCTGTCCCGGGCGGGAGAGGACGGAAACGAGCACTATGATGTGAAGATCGCCGCGTCAAAGCTGCTGCTGGAACATACCGGCGATACCTTTGTGACCCCAGTGTTCAACGGCTCCGCTTCTCTCCGGTCCGCCGCCGGGCAGCTCATCGAGGAGGTGGTCAAGGCTACCCGCCGGAAGCAGCCGGTGGACAGCGAAAGCATCGCTGCCCTCTATGAGAAGATGACCTCCCTGTACCGTCTGGACCAGATTCAGTCCGGAAACGGCAAGGCGGACCTGGGCCCCCTGCCCAGGGAAGCAAAAACCCTGCTGGCCGCTCTGGGCCTGTGCTGGGCGGGAATCCTGGGATATCTGGCATTGGAGCAGGGAAAAAAGATAAGAAAAAGCCGCCAAAACCATTGATTTGCCGAAAGCGGTGGTGTATAATGCCCTTGTGCGCAAGCGCGCGCGGGAAATCTGATTTCACAAAGTAAGGAGATCGAAAATGAAAAAGCTGATTGCTATGCTGCTGGCTCTGAGCCTGGTGCTCGCCTTCGCCGGCTGCGCTTCCGAAAAGGCCCCTGAGACCACCGCGGCTCCCGAGACCACTGCCGCCCCCGAGGTCACCGAGGAGGTTCCCGACACCTCCGAGACCGGCCCCGCCGAAGCGGAGGGCACCGTCATGACCCACGCCGAGTATGTGGCAGCCGAAATGGATACCGCCGTCTGCGTGGAGACCTATGTCCAGGCTACCCAGTCCTGGTGGAACAACCAGATCACCGTCTACGCCCAGAGTGAGGACGGCGCCTACTTCCTCTACAACATGGAGTGCAGCGAAGAAGCTGCCGCCAAGCTGGTCCCCGGCGCCAAGATCCGTGTCACCGGCGTCAAGACCGAGTGGTCCGGCGAAGTGGAGATCGTGGACGGCACCTTCGAGCTGCTGGAGGGGTCCTACATTGCTGAAACCGCCGATCTGACCGACCTGCTGGGCACCGACGCCATCCTCGAGCACCAGAATGAGAAGGCCAGCTTCACCGGTCTGACCGTGGAAGCCATTGCCTACAAGAACGACGAGCCCGGCGATGACATCTACCTCACCCTCAGCAAGGACGGCGCAAGCTACAACTTCTGCGTTGAGGTGTATCTCACCGGAACTGACAGCGATGTCTACACCACCGTCGGCACCCTGAATGTGGGCGATACCGTGGATGTGGAATGCTTCCTGTATTGGTACGAAGGGATGAACCCCCACATCACCTCCATCGTCAAGAAGTAAAGAAAACCCCGAAAGCCCCGATCCTCCAACACCGAGGATCGGGGCTTGTTCTGTTATAAGGGCAATTTGAAGTGCGCTGTTACAGCAAAATCCGGATGAATCCCCGCCTTTATCGCCACTCCCTTTCG
>CAMEIK010000089.1 GCA_945918315.1 uncultured Clostridia bacterium | reverse complement strand
TCTTATTCTTTTCCGGCTGACTGAAAACGCTTTCAGTGGGAAAAATCCCGGGAAACCCGCAAATTTTCCGGATTTTTCCGGCTGGCGGACAAGCCGCCGGAGGAAAACCCGCGAAGACCCAAATTTTAAGGAGGAAATGTAAAATGAAAAAGATCTTTGCACTGCTTCTCGCAATGTGCATGGTGCTGTCCCTGGCTGCCTGCGCTGCCAAGACTGACGCCCCCGCCACTGCCGCTACTGAGAAGCCCACCGAAACCGAGGCTTCTACCGCTACCGAAGCTCCCACCGAGGCGAAGGATGTCACCCTGACTGTCTGGGGCCCGTCCGAGGATCAGGCCAACGAGAACAGCTTCCTGCAGGTCGCCTGCGCGAAGTTTAACGAGGCCCATCCTGAGTGGAATATCACCTTTAACTTTGGTGTCTGCTCCGAGGGCGATGCCGGTAACAACGTGACCCAGGATCCTTCCGCTGCCGCTGACGTCTATATGTTCGCCAACGACCAGCTGGGCCGTCTGATTCAGGCCAACGCCATTGCCAAGCTGGGCGGCGACGTGCTGGCTGAGGTCAAGGCTTCCAACTCCGAGGCTATTGTTAAGTCCGTTTCCGATGCTGATGGCAATGTCTACGGCATCCCCTTCACCGGCAATACCTGGTTTATGTACTACAACAAGTCCGTCTTCACCGAAGAGGACATCAAGTCTCTGGACGCCATGATGGAGAAGGCTGTTGTTGCCTTCCCCGTGACCAACACCTGGTACCTGCCCAGCTTCTATTTCGCTGTTGGCGGCACCATGTTTGGCGATGGCACTGACGGCTCTGCCGGTATCACCTTCGGCGGCGAGCAGGGCGCGAAGGCTACCACCTATGTTGCCAACGCTCTGGCCAGCGGCAAGCTGATTGATGATGCCAACGGCGCCGGCATGGATGGCCTGCGGAACGGTACTGTCGGTGCTCTGTTCTCCGGCACCTGGGATGCTAAGAATGTTGCTGAGGCTCTGGGCGAAAATTACGGCGCTGCTCAGCTGCCCTGCATCACCATCGACGGTGAGCAGCTGCAGCTCAAGTCCTTCTCCGGCACCAAGGCTCTGGGCGTTAACCCCAACTGCAAGGAGATGAAGGTTGCTTACGCTCTGGCCGCTTGGCTGGCTTCTCCCGAGATGCAGCAGCTGCACTACGACCTGCGTGACGGCAGCGTGGTTCCCTGCAACGCCGCCCTGCTGGCTACCGATGCTTTCTCCAGCAATCCTGCCGCTCTGGCTCAGGACGCAACCATTGCCAACACCTCCGTGCTTCAGCCCTCCATCCCCGAGATGGGCGCTTACTGGTCCAACGCCGAGTCCATGGGCAAGGGCCTTGCCAACAACGAGATCACTGCTGAGAATGCTCTGGAAAAGACCGATCTGTGGAACGCTGCTATCAACAACACCGGTCTGTAAGATCTGTCTGAGCGTTTCACCTGATAAATAGTCGCGCCTGGCGGCGGCCAGAATTCTCTGGTCGCCGCCTTTTTAAATGAAGTTCCGCAAACAGCCTTGTCTTAGCTTCGGGGCAATGGCTCCGGACCTGAGACAAGGTTGTTTGCCGGATTCAAGAAAGAAGGGAGACGGTAGCGTGTCAACGAAGGAATTGGCAAAAACCGCGGCGGCCCGTCAGAGAAAGAAAAACACTGGTCCTCTGATGGTTGCTCTCAGACAGGGGGGGCCTCTGGTGTGGCTCTCCTGCCTGGTAATGGGTCTTGGAAACATTGCTTCCGGTCAGATTATCAAGGGACTGCTGTTCCTTGGAATCGAAATTGGAGTCATCTGGTTCCTGGCAATGCCGGGAGGCGGACTGTATTGGATTTCCATGCTTCCCAGTTTGGGCGATCGGCCCATGCAGGAAGTCTGGAATGACGACGAAGGCGTGTATGAATACATTATGGGAGACCAGTCCCAGCTGATTCTGCTTTACGGCCTTGCGTCCCTGTGTGTTATTATTGTGCTGGTTCTGGTATGGCGTGCCTCTGTCAGAAGCGGATACATGGCACAGAAAAGGAAGAACGCCGGACAGCGTGTCCCGGGATTCGTTGACGATGTGAAAGCACTCTTTGACGAAAATGTCCATAAGCTCCTGATGGCGCTTCCATTTACGTGCCTGCTGATTTTTACCATCCTGCCCCTCATCTACATGGTCTGCATGGCTTTCACCAACTTTTCCAAGGAAGGTGACCATCTGGTCCTGTTTGACTGGGTAGGATTGCGCAATTTTGCCCTTCTGTTCGATACCAACTCCACTGTGGGAAGCCAGTTCTGGAGTGTTCTGAAATGGACTCTGGTTTGGGCTTTCTTTGCCACTTTCCTGAACTTCATTCTGGGTACCATTGTCGCCATTATTATCAATCGTCCCACCATTAAGTTTAAAGGACTGTGGCGTGGTTGCTTGTCCATGACCATTGCTGTTCCTCAGTTCGTTTCCCTGCTGGTTATCCGTTCCATGATGCTGCCTGACGGTATTGTGAACCGGATGCTGCTTAACGCAGGCTGGATTTCCGCCCGTCTGCCCTTCCTGACGGATGCCACATGGGCAAGAGTTCTGGTCATTGTCATAAACCTGTGGGTGGGTATTCCCTACACCATCATGCAGGTCACGGGTATTCTGCAGAATATCCCCGCTGAACAGTATGAAGCGGCCCGTATTGATGGCGCGAACGCGGTGCAGCAGTTCTTTAACATAACACTGCCGTATATGCTGTTTGTGCTGACCCCTTACCTCATCACCTCTTTCACGGGAAACATCAACAACTTCAACGTGATTTTCCTGTTCACCCGCGGCGAGCCTGTGGCGGTTGGCAATACAGCCGGCGCGACAGACCTGCTGGTAACCTGGCTGTATAAGCTGTCCGTGGATCAGCAGAAATACAATATCGGCGCAGTGATCGGCATCTTTACCTTTGTGGTGCTGTCCGTTGTTTCCCTGGTCACCTACCGCAGTACAGGATCCTATAAAGATGAGGAGGGCTTCAAATAATGGCAAAAAAATCACATGGCGGAATGAAAGCCAAGCGGATTACCGGCGATGTAGTCACGTATATTTTCCTGATTTCCATGTGCCTTGTTTGGCTTCTGCCTTTCTTCTGGCTGGTGATGCAGTCTTTCCGGGATGGAAAGGGCCAGTTTATTTCCACGTTCCTGCCCACCGCATACACGCTGAACAACTACAAGGCGCTGTTCACTGAGTTTGATGTCATGAACTTCCCGCGGATGTTCTTCAATACATTCTGCATCGCCTGTTGCTCCTGCGTGGTTTCCACTTTCTTTGTGCTGAGCGTATCCTACTGCACCAGCCGCCTGAAGTGGAAGATGCGTAAGCCCTACATGAACATGGCTATGATTCTGAACCTGTTCCCCGGGTTCATGACCATGGTTGCCGTGTACTTTATCCTGAAGGCCCTGGGCATGACCGAGGGAGACAAGATCCCGCTGGCGCTGATCATCTGCTTCTCCTCCGGCGCGGGCACCCAGTTCTACGTTATGAAGGGCTTCATGGATACTATCCCCAAGGCACTGGACGAGGCAGCGGCACTTGACGGCTGCACCCGCTGGCAGATCTTTACCAAGATAACCTTGCCTCTGAGCAAGCCCATGATCGTGTATCAGATCATTACCTCCTTCATGGGCCCCTGGGTGGACTTTGTCTTTGCCAAGGTGATCGTCCGGACCAACGCCAAGTATTTCACCGTGTCCATCGGCCTGTGGAGTATGCTGGAGAAAGAGTATGTGGATACCTGGTTCGTCCGGTTCTGTGCCGGCGCGGTGCTGGTTGCCATCCCCATCTCCATCCTGTTCATGATTACCCAGCGGTTCTATCAGGAAGCCATGAGCGGTTCCGTAAAGGGTTAAGCGTCTATGAAAATACGGGCAAAAAGGCTTCTGTGCCTGCTGCTCGCGGCCTTTCTGCTTGCCGGATGCGCTCCGGCTGGCAAAACCCAGGAATTCACCACCGCCCCCGAGTTCTCGGGGGCGGCTGTGGAGTTTTCGGGGGAATCAGCCGCCGTGCCCGGAGAAGCCGTGAAAACAGAGCAGGCGCTGGACCGGATCCACACCCTGGGGGAAAGCCCCGAGGACAATTACCGGGTCTGGTATGAGATTTTTGTTTACTCCTTCTGTGACTCCGATGGAGACGGGATCGGGGACTTAAAGGGTGTCATTTCCAAGCTGGACTATTTACAGGGGCTGGGGATCAACGGTATCTGGCTGATGCCCATTCACCCCAGCACCTCATATCATAAATACAATGTCTCCGATTATTTCGCGATTGACCCTGCATACGGTACGATGGAGGATTTTCAGGAGCTGCTGACGCAGTGCGATCAGCGGAATATCCGGGTGATTCTGGATCTGGTGGTGAACCACACCGGCTCGGAGCATACCTGGTTTACCCAGGCTGTGAATTATCTAAAAGGGTTAGTAGGCGAGGAGCCGAATGTCCAGGACTGCCCTTATGCGGACTATTACAATTTTGTCCGGGAGGCCAGGCCGGGATACACCCAGGTTTCCGGAACGGACTGGTATTATGAGTCGCAATTCAGCCCGGATATGCCGGATTTGAATCTGGGAAGTGACGCGGTTCGCTCCGAGATCCGGGACATCATGGCCTATTGGCTGGATTTGGGCGTCTCCGGCTTCCGGGTGGATGCCGCCAAGGAGTTCTACTCCGGGAAAACCGATGCCAATATTGAAGTGCTGTCCTGGCTGCAGCAGACCCTGCGGGAGCTGAGGGAGGATGCTTTCCTGGTAGCGGAGGTCTGGGACAGCTTCGACCAGGTAACCCGCTACTACGAAAGCGGCATCACAAGCCTGTTCAACTTCCCCTTTGGAAGCGCCAACGGGAAGATCGTAGCTGTCATCCGGGGCGCGGGGAATCCGTCTGTAGTCACAACCTTCGCCACGGCGCTGGAAAAGGCGGACGAGGCCTATCTGGGTGCGAACCCTGACTATATTGACGCGCCCTTCCTCTCCAACCACGATGTGGGGCGGATTGCCGGATTCTGCGCCGGTGACCAGGCCAAAACCAAGCTTGCCGGAGCCATGAACCTGTTTATGAGCGGCAGCGCGTTCATTTATTACGGCGAGGAGATCGGCATGACCGGGTCCGGAAATGACCCCAACAAGCGGGCGCCTATGTACTGGAACGCTGCCCGGGATTCCGGAACCACTCAGCCGCCTCCGGAGTGTGTTCTGCCTGAAAGCTATCCCTTTGGCTCCCTGGAGGAGCAGCGGTTCGATGATGATTCCGTCTACAGTTACTATCGCCAGCTTATCGCTATCCGCCAGGCCATCCCTGCCATTTCCCACGGCAGGACCACGGCAGAAGCAGCACTGAACGTTGGCTGCGTCAGCGCTTTCCGGAAGACCTGGGGGGAGGAAATGTGTATCCTTCTGATGAATATTTCCTCTGAGGCTTCCCGGACGGATCTGAGCGGGTATGAGGGGTGGAACCTGGTTGCGTCCCTTTCGGCAGACGGAAACCCCATCACCCTGGACAATGGCAGCCTCACCCTGCCACCCTTTGGTACGGCGGTGCTGGTGCCCGGATAGAATTGAACCTCCAGCGAAAACGGGAGGGCGACAAATTGGAATTTAATTGACAATTGACAATTGACAATTGACAATGGACAATTAAGGAATCCCTTCGGGATGATT
>CAMEIK010000088.1 GCA_945918315.1 uncultured Clostridia bacterium | reverse complement strand
ATAAAAAGGCAAAATATGTCTGAAAACAATTGGAATCATTTCAAAATCGTCCCGCTGCTTACACAATCATTGTCAACTGTCAATTGTCAATTGTCAATTCGGCGAAGCCGCTAAATTCCAATTTCACGATCAGCTTATTAAAACCGATAACCACAATTCCAATTTATCTTCGCAAAGCCGATCTGCCTATAAAAACGGACCTGGTTGGGAAGAAAACCGGAAAAATGCGGAAATTCTTCTTGACATTTTGCTGCTTTTCCTATAAAATGATACGGTCCGCGTGTGCGGATATCCTTGCTCCCGGCGCGACCGGGGGCCAAAAGTCCAAAAGGAGGTGCAAACAACATGGCTAAGATCACCGGTAAGTATGAGGTGCTCTACATCATCGACCCTGCCCAGGGCGAGGAGGGCATCGCAGCACTTGTGGAAAAGTTCAAGGCAATGGTGGAAGCGGAGGGTACTCTCACCGGCATCGAGGAGTGGGGCAAGCGTCGCCTGGCGTATCCCATCAACGATCTGCCCGAGGGCTACTATGTTCTCATGAACATGGAAGTGAATCCCGCGTTCCCCGCTGAGCTGGAGCGTGTGATGAAGATCACTGACGGCGTTATGCGCTGCCTGACCACTGCGGTGGAGGGCTGATTATGCTCAACCACATTGTCATCATGGGCCGGCTGGCCCGTGACCCGGAGCTGCGCCGTACCGGCAGCGGCATCGCCGTCACCAGCTTCACCCTGGCCGTTGACCGGGACTTCGCGCCGAAGGACGGCAGCGAGCGGGAAACGGACTGGATCGACTGTGTGGCCTGGCGTCAGACCGGGGAGTTCGTCTCCAAGTATTTCACCAAGGGCCGTATGGCTGTCGTCTCCGGACGGCTGCAGATCCGTAACTGGACGGACAAGGACGGCAACAAACGCCGCACCGCGGAGGTAGTGGCGGACAATGTCTACTTTGGTGACAGCAAGCGGGACGACCACGCGGGTTCTGCCTACGGCGGCTATTCCGCTCCGGCCCAGAACTATGGCGGCAGCAACGGCGGTTATTCTGCCCCGGCGCCTGCCGGCAGCTACGGTGGCTACGGCGCTCCCGCATCCGCCCCCGCATCGGATTTCGCGATGCTGGAGGATGACGACGCGCAGCTGCCTTTCTAAGGAACTTTTCTGACAAGATCATACGAAGGAGGAATATCCATGGCTAACGAACAGCGTATGCGTCCCCGGAAGCGCAAGAAGGTTTGCGCGTTCTGCGTGGATAAGGTGACCAGCATCGATTACAAGGACACCGCGAAGCTCCGCCGTTACCTGTCCGAGCGCGGCAAGATTCTGCCCCGCCGTACCACCGGTACCTGCGCAGCCCATCAGCGGGACCTGACCACCGCCATCAAGCGGGCCCGTCAGATCGCTCTGCTGCCCTACGTCACGGACTGATGCAGCTCACAAATCCCCCGGAAGGCTTTCTTCCGGGGGATTTTTTGCGTCCGGTGTACGCGAAAGGACCCTCCCTATGTTTGTATGGAGGGTCGTATCATTATATTTCCCGGGAAATGTTACGGACAATGTTCTGTTTGTAACATATTTTAACAAATTTATTTTGTTCTTTCCAAAATGATGCAAATATGATACAATGTGGTAACATACTTGTCATGGAGGGACACGAAATGACAAAGATTTTGATTGTTGAGGACGAAAAGCCCATTGCGAACCTGATCGACTGGAACCTGACGGCCTGCGGCTATACCTGCAGCCGGGTCTATGACGGCCTGACAGCGGCGGACATGATTCAGGAGCATAGCTACGATCTGGTGCTTTTGGATGTCATGCTGCCCGGGGCGGACGGGTATGAGCTTCTGCGGCAGATCAAGCCCACCGGAACCCCGGTGATTTTCATTACCGCGAAAGGGTCCGTTGCCGACCGGGTCCAGGGCCTGCGGGCAGGAGCCGACGACTACCTGGTAAAGCCCTTTGAGATTGTAGAGCTCATCGCCCGGGTGGAATCTGTGCTCCGCCGGGCGGGAAAGGCCCAGAGTGTCTATACCCTGGGGGATGTGACCGTGGATGTGGAATCCATGCAGGTGACAAAGGCCGGGGAGCCGGTGACCCTGACCCGAAAGGAATTTGACCTGCTGGTGCTGTTCCTGCAGAATCAGAACGTGGCCCTGTTCCGGGAAACCATCTACGAACGGGTCTGGGAGTCGGATTACATGGGGGACACCCGGACGGTGGACCTGCATGTCCAGCGGCTGCGCAAGAAGCTGGGCTGGCAGCAGCGGCTCTGCGCCGTCCACAAGGTTGGCTACCGGCTGGAGGGGGACGGATGAAGCTTTCCGCGAAAATCTCTCTGTCCGTTGTGCTCATTGTGGCCCTTGCCATGGGCTTCGCGGGCTATGCCGTGGTATCCACTGTGTACCGTGCCCAGCTGGAGCATCAGGTCCGTGCTGCGGCGGACGAAACCCAGCTCATGTGCTCGGTGCTGGGCACCATGGCATTGGAGCGCCGGGGGGGCAATACCCCGGAGGCCACCCGGGCCTCCATGGAGGAGCTGCTGAAAATGACCCCCTTCCAGAGCTACCGGCTGGCCCTGCTGGCGGATCAGACCGGGGAGGAGGCCATGCGCTACCGGATTGTGAGGGTCCCCGACGGGAAAAGCGCGGTGTATGATGTGGTTGTCATCTGCCGGTTTACGGTGGATACGACTGCCTACTACCTGCAGGGCCGCTACGATGTCACGGAGGTCTATACCCTCCGGGAGCAATATCTGAACACCTTCAAGGTGGTGTATCTGGTGGCCGTGGCGGTGAGCCTGGTCATTGGCTTCAGTACCGGAACGGTGCTGACCGCGCCCATCCGGAAGCTGTCCCGTACGGCCAAGCAGATTGCCGGGGGTAACTACGCTGTCCGGGCAAAGGTGCGCACCGGCGACGAGATCGGGGTGCTGGCCCAGCAGTTCAATGTGATGGCGGAGGAGCTGGAACAGCATATCGCCTCCTTGGAGGAAGCCACCCAGAAGCAGCGGGACTTTACCGCCTCCTTTGCCCATGAGCTGAAAACCCCGCTGACCTCCATCATCGGCTATGCGGACACCCTGCGCAGCCGCCGTCTGCCGGAGGACCAGCAGTTTGAAGCGGCCAGCTTTATCTTTACCGAGGGAAGACGGTTGGAGACCATGTCCCATTCTCTGCTGAGGCTCTTCTCTCTGGACACGGAGCAGCCTGAGCTTCGGCCTATCTCCTCCCTGAGCCTTGCCAGGGAGGTGGAGGAAAGCATCGCCTACCCCCTGCGCCAGCGGCAGCTGGTGCTGGATGTGCGGGTGGAGGACAAGCAGATTCTGGGGGAGCGGAGCCTGCTGACAATCCTGATATATAACCTTCTGGACAATGCCCGGAAGGCTTCCAACCCCGGCAGCAAAATTACCCTCCTGGGAGGGACCACCCCCGGAGGCTTCTGCTTCGCGGTGAAGGATAGGGGCAGGGGCATCCCGCCGGAGGCCCTGAGCCGGATTACGGAGCCCTTTTACATGGTGGATAAGTCCCGCTCCCGGGCGGAGGGCGGCGCGGGTCTGGGCCTGGCCCTGGGCCAGCGGATTGCCCAGCTCCACGGAACGGCCCTTCGCTACGACAGCAAGGTGGGCCGGGGCACCGTGGTATCCTTTGTTTTGCGGGAGGCGGAGAAATGAAACGGAATGTAAGCTTCCTGTGGATTCTTCTGGCGGCGGTGGTGGTGTTTGCCGGCTGGTTCTTTCCGGAGTTTGTGCTGACCCGGATGGGAACGCCGAATTTCGCTATGAACTATCAGACGGTGGAGATTTCCTCCCAGACCTCCACGGACTATTTCTGGCGGCTGAAAACCGCGGTGCGGCAGCAGAGATACAATACCGCGGACATGACAGACCCCGGTCTTCAGGAAACGGTGATCACGGACCGGTATTCCGAGGAGGAGCGGGGAATCCTGACCGCCGGGGCGCTGAAAGAGGTACAGGCCCTGGTGGATGATGGGGTGTTTCCCGCTACGGTGCTGGAAATGATGCGGCAGGCGGCCAGCAATGTGGAGATCATGTACCTTTTTGACGCGGATACCCTGCGGGGCTTCCCCTACGCCCGGTTTTCCTTTGTTCTGGACCGGGAAAACAGCAAAAAGACCATCAGCACCTATCAGGTGGTGCACATGAACACCGATCTGTCCAGCGGGAAGATCTACACCCTGCGGTGCTACGGCTTTTCTCCGGAGGATATCCAGGCGGGGTACGGCGGGAATGGTGTCTTCTGGTATGATCCCCTGCGGGGCTTTGCCGATTACCTGGGCCTGGGGGCGGATACCACCGCCAATCTCCAGGGGGAGTCCGCACCGGAGGAAACCGACTATGAATCCGTCTATACCGTGGGCATTCAGGGAGTGGAATCCCCGGAAGGAGACGACTGGTTCGAGCTCCGGGCGGTCCAGGACGCTGCCGGAGAGAACTTTGCCCTGCTGCTGTACCGCTGAGCCGGTTGAAAGGGAAAAGGTGGGCCTTGCCTCTTGTAGGGTCTGGCCTCCCGGACAGCCCGTTCCTGCCGTTTCCGAGGGGGAGGGGGCGTCCGGAAGGCCGCCCCCCCACTGTATCTGACCGCCCAGGAAAAATGATGCAGAAATGATACAAATATGCGCCATTTTGGATGCAATCCCCATGTATGCTGTCAGCAGAAAAGGGAGGGAATCCAAAATGGCGCGTTTTTCTGTGATACCGCCGCTTCCCCCCTTTCTGAAAGGAAGAATTACCATGAAGACAGCAAAAAGAATCCGCCGGAGACTTCCGGCGCTGCTTTACAGTATGATGGTTTTGTGCGGCGCCCTCAGCGCCTGCACGGTCCTGACAGGACCGGGAGGGGACCGGGAAAGCGCCGGGGAAAGCCTTCCCACCTTTACGGCGGCCACGGAGCCAGCCGACACCCTGCCGCCGGTGATCGCGGGGGTGCACGACTGGGTGATTTACCAGGGAGACGACCTGCCCCTGGTGGAGGGGGTCACTGTCACCGATGACACGGACCCCAGCCCCCGGCTGGAAATGGATGCTTCCGCTCTGGACGCGGACACTCCCGGGGAGTACACCGTTCTCTACTGCGCCTATGACAGGGCCAATAACCCGGCAATAGAGGAAGCGACAGTCACCGTCCTGGAGAAAAAGGAGGGCTACGCCTCCATGGAACAGATCGAGGAAATGGCGGACAAGCTGCTTTCTCAGATCGTTACGGAAGATATGGATCCGGCAGGACAGATACAGGCTATTTACGACTGGGCCAGGGCAAGCATCAGCTACACCGGCCACTCGGACAAGTCCGACTGGTATCAGGCCGCCTGGGCCGCCATGACCGGACGGACCGGGGACTGTTTTTCCTACTTTGCCCTGTGCAAGCTGTTCTTTGAGCGGCTGGGGATTGCCAATATCGATGTGGTCAAGGTTCGTAATTCGGAAGAGGACAGCGACCATTTCTGGAGTATGGTGAGCATCGACGGGGGCGAAAGCTGGTATCATTTTGACGCCACGCCCAGAATCGGCGGCGGGGATTTCTGCATGGTCACGGACAGCTATCTGGACGAATACTCCCAGGCCCACAAGGGAAGCCACAACCGGGACAAAAGCCTTTACCCCGCCACGCCGGAAAAATAAATCTTCAATGGATGCAACATTTTGCCATTCTCAGGGGTATTCTATGTAGAACCAACCTACATCGGCGC
>CAMEIK010000087.1 GCA_945918315.1 uncultured Clostridia bacterium | reverse complement strand
ACAGCCCGGTAGCGCAGCTGCTCCCCCCTGGGATAATACCGGTCCAGCATTCTCTTCCTGTCCTCATTATTTCGCTGGATGTGCTCCGGCTTCGACGATTCTCCGCCCCCTTCATAATCCGCGATGACCGTGTCCACATAAATGGGGCGAACCTTTTTCTCGCAGACCAGGTACAGGAGCATTTCCTTATCCGCCAGAATCCGGTAGGAAAGGTCATAGCCCCGCTCCTTGAGAAGCTTTGTGGCGTAGACCGTTACCTGATGGCAGATCATGGTCCGGAAACAGGTCAGCCGGGTAATCTCCCGGGGGTAGTCGCTGGTATGCCGTTCCCGGCGATTATAGACCCGGCCGTAATACAGAAGGCCGTGGCTGGCATCCACCGCGTCGGAAACCGCCTGCAAAGCGTCCGGGCTGTGGAACCAGTCGCCGCAGTTCATAAAGAGAACATACTCTCCGGAGGCGGCCGCCACCGCCTGATTCATGGCATCGTAAATCCCGGCATCCTTACAGCGGATCACCCTGATTCTGGGGTCGGCGGGAAGCCGTTCCACCGAACCGTCGGTGGACAGGGCATCCTTGACGATAATTTCAAAATCGGTACAGGTCTGGGCCAGGGTTTTTTCCACCGTGTCCAAGAGAGCCTGCCCGGCGTTATAGCATACCGTAACCACACTGAAGCGGACATTTCCCATAGCGTTTCCTCATTTCCCCAGGATTTCCGGCTCCACAGGCAGCCGGCGGATATCCCAGTTGATGCCGGTTTTTACGGGTCTGGCGGGAACCCCTGCCAGAACCTGGTTATTCCCGGGGTGGGGCCCCGTAACGATAGCGCCGGAACCGACCACGCAGTCCGGGCCAACCTGGGCTCCCTTTAAAAGCGTCGCCCCCATGCCGATCCAGACATGGTCTCCCACCGCAATATCCCGGGAAGGGTTGATCCGCTTTCCGGTTCCGTCCAGCAGAGAGTGGGAATCTCCCGTCCGGAAATGAATCCCCCCGGAAAAGAGGCAGTCCCTTCCAATGGTGATTTGGGTAGACTCAATGGCTGCCAGTTCCGCCGCTCCCAGCAGACGGCACCCCTGCCCAATGGTAATTTTGTTTTCACCGTCTTCCGTGCAGAAAACCGTTTTCACGAGGGTGCACCAGGGGCCGATTTCCACCACGTTGTCATTGCCGCTGATATACAGTTCCACATGGTCCAGCCGGGAAAAATCCCCCACAATCACGGTATTTCCGCTGCCGTTGAAGCGGATTTTCACATGCTTTAAAAGCGCACAGGGGGCGATCACCCGGTTTCCCTTTCCCCGGGAGCGGACAGCAAGACGGGAGGGGGCGTTATGTACGCCGCACAGGAAGCGTACCGCGCCCCTGTACTTCCGCACCAGCGCTTTTTTATCCATGGTGTCTCCTCCCCCAAAGCATCACTTCTTTGCCCCGGGCAAAAGCTCCCGGAACATGTCCACATATTTGCCCGTACAGATGGGCAGGGTATAGTTTTCCAGGAAAAGGGCACGGCTGGTCTTTCCCATTCGCGCCGTCCTTTCCGGATCGTCCCGCATGGCCCGGATGGCTTCCGCCATGGCCCCGCCGTCGCAGTCTCCGATCCGGACACCGGCGCCGGAAGCCGCGTCCCGGGCAATATCGCTGTCATCCATGACAACCAGCAGCGGCAGGCCCGCCATCATATACCCATAGGTCTTGCTGGGTACGCACAACCCCGTAACCCCCGGGTTCAGTGTCACCAACGCGCAGTCGCTGGCAACGAGGGCATCGGTATACTCCTGCTCCGTCAGATAGCCCCGGACGCAGAAATTTTCCAGCCGCTCCTCCTGAGCGATTTTTTTGAGCTTTTCCAGTTTGTTGCCATGGCCGGCAAAGAGGAAGAAGATACTTGTGTCCTCTTTCAGAATCCGGATGGCCTCCAGCACAGTCTGCATATCCTGGGAGGTGCCCATGTTCCCCAGGTAGGAGACCAGGAACCGGTCCCCGGCCAGCTCCCGGAAGGGGTTGGGTTCCGTGGGGCGCAATGCCTTGTCCGGCCACCAGTTGGGGATTACCTCCACCCGGTCGGGGGAAATGGGGCGGTTTTTCAGCATGAACTCCCGCATTTCCCGGGACAGCGCCACCACCTTATCCGCCCGGCGGTACACACAGCGGTTGATATGGTGCATCAGACGGCAGATCATGCCCCCCTCTTTCAGGGTGTCTGTAACTGTTGCCAGCTCGGGGTACAGGTCATACCCCACAAAAATGAGCTTGGTTCCGAAAAGCTTCTTTGCCCAGGAAGCCACCCAGGGCAGAATCGGCGGGTTGGAATAGACCACCACCGCCCTGTACCGGGCAATCTCCCCCAGATGCAGGGTCACCATTGCCGTAAAGGAAAAATAATTGATCAGCCTTCCCACAAAACCGGTGCGGTCGGGCTGCATGTATTTGAGCCTGTGAATGTCAATGCCGCTCACCCGCTCCCGGGTGGGGACAGGGCCGCCATTCAGATATTCCTTGGGGTAGCCGCACAGGGCCCCCACCGAAAACCCCGCCTGGTTCAGAGCCACCGCCGTCTCATAGGGAAGCTGGGCGGAGGAAATGTACTCAGGGTAAAAAAACTGGCACAAAAACAGGATATCCTTCTTTTCCCGCAAAAGAGCCACTCCTTTCAGTTTTCCGTCTCCGCAATGGACTCCGGAAGGGATTTGACGCAATAGCCGGTGCCGTAGGCGCTGAGTGCCCGGTCATAGCACAGGCTTCCGAAGGCTTTGTTCACCGCGGGAATCAAGGGGCTCAGCAGCTTCAGCGCCCAGGTAAAGCCCCCCACCAGCACCACACGCCTGCCCTTTGCCCGGGCAATGGCCGCCACCATCCGGCTGGTGTTGGTGTATTCCTCGTTCTGGGGGCAGAAAACCCCTGCCGCCCCGTCGTCAATCAGCTGACGGATCAGCTCCGCCAGATTGTCAATATAGACCATGGACCGCCGGTTTTCCACCAGAGGAAAGAAAGGCAGCTTTTGTGCAAAGGCTTCCAATGCCCGGTAGTTTCCCTTGCAGCCCTTGCCGTACACTATGGGCGGCCGGAGGACCGCCACCCGGAAGCTGTCTTCCGACAGGGGCAGCAGCTTCTCTTCCGCCGCAGCCTTGCTTCTGCCGTAATGGTCATTGGGCTTTAGCGGGGTGTCCTTGGTGATGGTAACGGGCTTTCCCACCGGGGCCGTCAGGCCGTAAACGCTCATGGTGCTCAGAAACAGAAACTGCCCAACGCCCTCCGCCTTTGCCTTCCGCGCCACCTGTACCGGCAGCTCGGTATTCACCCGGGTATACAGCTCCAGAAACGCCGGGTCCTGCTTGGTATTCTCCCGGTGTACGATTCCCGCCGTATGGAGAACCGCGTCATAGCCCGAGAAGCTGGCTTCTGTCCAGGCATCCCCGTGCATATTCATTTCCATAACCGCGTACTGCCCCGGAAAGGCTTCCAGATAGGCCTTTACCCGGGTTCCGATATAGCTTCCCGCGCCGGTGATCAGAATTCGCTTCATCCAATTTCCCCCTCCAGACGGGGCTCCTTAAATCAGTCGTTTGCCCTTTTTCCGGAACTCCCGTGCCTGCTCCACGGTGGGCCAGGTAAAATACCGTCCGTTTTCCGTGTCGTTTTTCCGGGGCTCCAGGGTCCCATCGGTAATTTGCCGGACTGCCTCCACCATGGCTTCGCCGCCAACCAGCTTCGTCCTTCCCATCACCTGGAACATGGTGCGGCAATCCGAAATATCCACGGATCTCTGGACGCAGATGTCGCCGTCATCAATGGCGGCGCTCATGTAGTGGACCGTAGCGCCCCCCAGCTTTTCATCGTTATACAGGTACCAGAAGGAGGGAAGACAGCCCCGGTAATCCGGCAGCAGCGCCCCGTGGACATTCAGCACGCCGTATCGGGGGATTCCCAGCAGCTCCGGCTTGATGACCTGGGGCGCGGAATAGGAGATAATCAGGTCCGGCGCTGCTTCCCGGACATGGGCCACATACTCCGGGCTGTTGACATTTTCCACCGTCCGGTACTCCGCGCCGATTTTTTTCGCGGCGGAGGCGATGGAGCAGGTTCCCCCATAGGCTTTCTGGCCGGAGAGCCTGTCCACAAGGTCCCGGAGCTTCACGGCGCAGGTCATGAAACCCATTTTCGCGCACTGGAAAACGCCGAACCACCGGACCATATCGGAAATTTTGTTATCCAGAGAGCTTTTCGCCGCGTTATTGACAACCTCCACAATTTCGCATTCCCGGGAGGCTTTCAGAATATTCGTGGGAATGAAAAACCCATCCTTCTGGGTCAATACAATCACTTTCAGCTTCTTTTCCCCCATGGGTCAATCCTCCATTGCTTCTGCCCAACCGGTCAGCTCCGCCAGCATTGTTTCGGAAGGCCGGTGGAACAGGCTGTTCAGAACGCACCGCACCGTCCAGAAAATCATCTTCACATCCAGCCTCCAGCAGGCGTTTTGGATATAGTACAGGTCCAGCTCCAGCCGGGTGGGAAGCACCAGCTTTTCGTACTCCGCTTCATCGGTGACGGTATCGCCGTAAATATAGTCATACAGGGCGGAGGGGCCGGACAGGCCGGGCTTTACCGACCCTACCCGGGCGTATTTGCCGCCTCTGGTCACAGAAACCTGATCGGCGCTGGCCGGCCGGGGCCCCACCACACTCATATCTCCCAAAAAGATATTCAGCAGCTGGGGAAGCTCGTCGATTTTGGAGCTTCGCATAAAGGCCCCCCAGGGAAAAATCCGGTTCACATCCGCCTTGAAGTTTTTCTCGTTTGCCTGCTTGTCCACCCGCATGGAGCGGAACTTAAACATCCGGAAGGGCCGATTTTGAAAGCCCACCCGGTTTGCCATATAGAATACGGGACCCGGGTCGGAAAGCTGAATACCGATCACCGCCGCCAGCCACACGGGAGAGGTGAGCACCAGTCCCAGGGCCGAGGCCGTAATGTCAAAGGCTCTTTTTGTGATCCGGTACAGGCTCATACAATTCTCCTCATGGCGCACTCAAAGGCCTCCGCGTAGTCGCAGCCGGAAACGGAGCCCCGGTAGGCCGCAAGGCCCAGGATGGCCTCCTCACTTCTGGGGTGGGGATAGGGCCGCATGACCCCCCGATAGCAGGCCAGGGCCTGAAGCTTCCGCTCCACCGCTTCCTTCCCCACCTCCACATAGGTATTGGGCCGGAAATCGGAAGCGGAGGTATTGAGGGCCCACTCCGTAGACGAGGGGACCTCCATGAAAAGCAGTTCCCGCAGGGCCGGTACATCCGTTCTTCTCTGGAACAGCCGCACCGCCGCCTGACAGGCAAGGGAGGTCTGCACATGGTCATTATTGAGATCGGAGGGGTGATGGGTAATCACGGTGTCTGCCTTCGTCTCCACCATGGCCTTCTCAATGAGCTGTACCAGCTCCAGATGGGGCACGGTGTTCATTTTGATGTTGGGAAAATCCCCCAGAATCACCCGGTTCACCCCCAGCATTTCCATGCAGCGATGCATATCGGCCTGGAGCTCGGCGTCCTCCGGCCGGAAGGCCCGGGCCGCCGCCTGGGAGCACATGATTAAGACGTTTACCTCCTCCCCCTTTTGGGTCAGACGGTAAATCCACGCGCCGGCACCCAGAACCTCGTCATCCGGATGGGCAACAACCACTAAATAGGACACTTCTCATCTCTCCTCAGTTCCCAGTGGGAATCATTTT
>CAMEIK010000086.1 GCA_945918315.1 uncultured Clostridia bacterium | reverse complement strand
GGCGAAAAAAACCTTGACAAATGTCCTCCTTTTTTGTAAAATATCCTACCGAAAGGTGGGGACGCTTGTGAGATTTCCGAAGCAGCAGCGATACGCGTTTGGAAATCGGGGGAAGTGTTTCCATTCTTCTTTTATTCTTTATTGTTCCGGTTACCGAGCCTGAAAGGATATTTCCTTTTTGGCCCGGTTTTCTTTTGCCCTTTTCTCTCCGGGAGGAGGGCCGCTATTACGAAAGGAATGAATGCGGATGAAGCCTTACGACAGAAAGATTGTGCTGGAAAATGGCAGGGAGTTCTACGGCTATGGGTTCGGCGCCCAGGTGTCGGCAGTGAACGAGCTGGTGTTCAACACCTCCATGGTGGGCTACCAGGAGATCATCTCCGACCCCTCCTACACCGACCAGATGGTGTGCATGACCTACCCCCTCATCGGCAACTACGGCATGACCGAGGAAGACTATGAGACGAGAGTGCCCACCATGGGCGGCCTGATTGTCCGGGAGTACAACGATCTGCCCTCCAATTTCCGGTATACCAAGACCCTTTCCGAGGTGCTGGACGAGTACGGCATCCCCGGCATCAGCGGGGTGGACACCCGGATGATTACCCGGATCATCCGGGACGAGGGCAGCCAGAAGGTGCTGATCTGCGACGCCTCCCTGCCCTTTGCCAACGCCTACCAGCTGCTGCTCAACTACCGGATCCCGCACGACATGGTGTCCCGGGTGTCCTCCAAAAAGCGCTGGTATGCCCGGACCCCCCACCACCGCTTTGATGTGGTGGCGGTGGACTGCGGCATGAAGCTGAACATCATCCGCAAGCTCAATGAAAAGGGCTGCAACGTCACCGTGGTGCCCTACAACACCTCCGCGGAGGAGATCCTCAAAATGCGTCCCGACGGCCTGTTCCTGTCCAACGGCCCCGGAGACCCCCAGGATGTGACCAGCGTGATTCAGGTGGTCCGGGAGCTCCAGGGGAAGCTGCCCATCTTCGGCATTTGTCTGGGCCATCAGATGATATCCCTGGCCATGGGGGCGAAAACCTTTAAAATGAAGTTTGGCCACCGGGGCGGCAACCACCCCGTGCTGAACATGGCCACGGGGAAGGTGGAGATTACCTCCCAGAACCACTCCTACGCGGTGGACCCGGATTCTCTGGCCGGTACCGGCCTTACCATGACCCATGTGAACCTGCTGGACAGCACCGCCGAGGGCGTTGCCTGCTGGGAAAAGAAGATTTTCTCGGTGCAGTACCACCCGGAGTCCGCCCCCGGACCCCAGGACAGCACCTATCTGTTTGACCAGTTCATTACTCTGATGGAACGGGCGAAGGAGGAACAGAACCATGCCTAAGCGTACCGATATTCATAAGATTCTGGTGATCGGCTCCGGTCCCATCGTCATCGGACAGGCGGCGGAATTTGACTATTCCGGCACCCAGGCCTGTCTGGCCCTCCGGGAGGAGGGGTATGAGGTGGTGCTCATCAACTCTAACCCCGCCACCATCATGACGGACACCGATATTGCCGACAAGGTGTATATGGAGCCCCTGAACCTGGAATATGTGGCCAGAATCATCCGCCACGAGCGGCCCGATGCCATTCTTCCCTCCCTGGGCGGCCAGACGGGACTGAACCTGGCGGTGCAGCTTGCCAAAAAGGGCGTGCTGGACGAGTGCGACTGTGAGATCCTGGGCACCAGCTTTGAGGCCATTCAGCGGGCGGAGGACCGGGAGCTTTTCAAGGAGCTGTGTGCCTCCCTGTCAGAGCCTGTCCTGCCCAGCCAGGTGGCGAACACCCTGGAGGAGGGCCTTCGGGCGGCGGAAGAAATCGGCTATCCCGTGGTGCTTCGGCCCGCCTTTACCCTGGGCGGCACCGGCGGCGGCTTCGCGGATAACGCCCAGGAGTGCGCCCTGATGCTGAAAAATGCCCTGGCTCTGTCTCCTGTCCATCAGGTGCTGGTGGAAAAGTCCATCAAGGGCTACAAGGAGATCGAGTACGAGGTGATGCGGGATGCCAATGACACCGCCATCACCATCTGCAACATGGAAAATATCGACCCCGTGGGGGTCCACACCGGCGACTCCGTGGTGGTCTGCCCCTCCCAGACCCTGACCAACAAGGAGTACCAGATGCTCCGGGACTCGGCTCTGCGGATTATCCGGGAGCTGAAAATTGAGGGCGGCTGCAACGTGCAGTTCGCTCTGGACCCCCTGTCCTTCCAGTATTACCTCATCGAGGTCAATCCCCGGGTGTCCCGGTCCTCGGCTCTGGCCTCCAAGGCCTCCGGCTATCCCATCGCCCGGGTTTCCGCCAAGATTGCCGTGGGCATGCGGCTGGACGAAATCCGCATTGCCAATACCCCGGCCTCCTTTGAGCCCACCCTGGACTATGTGGTCACCAAGATCGCCCGGTTCCCCTTTGACAAGTTCGCCGATGCCAACAACACCCTGAACACCCAGATGAAGGCCACCGGCGAGGTCATGGCGGTGGGCAGGACCATGGAGGAATCCCTGCTGAAGGCGGTCCGGTCCCTGGAAACCGGCGTGTGCCACCTGCACAGCAAAAAGTTTGACGACTGCTCCGAGGCGGAGCTGCTGAAGTATATCCGCAACGGCACCGACGACCGGCTCTTTGCCATCGCGGAGCTGATCCGGCTGAAAACCGACCTGAACCTCATCTATAACGCCACCAAGATTGACATGTTCTTCCTGGATAAAATCGCCAACATTGTGGCCTTTGAAAAGGAACTCCGGGAAAACATCGGCAGCCTGGAGACCCTCCGGGATGCCAAGCGGATGGGCGTTTCCGACCAGTATATCGGTATGCTCTGGGGCATGACCCAGGCGGAGGTCTTCGGCCTGCGCCGGGACAAGGGCATCCTGCCGGTGTACAAGATGATCGACACCTGCGCCTCCGAGTTTTCTTCCTATGTACCCTATTTCTACTCCACCTACGAGCAGGAAAACGAGTCGGTGGTCAGCGACAAAAAGAAGATCGTGGTCCTGGGCTCCGGCCCCATCCGCATCGGTCAGGGCGTGGAGTTTGACTACTCCACCGTCCACGCCATCTGGTCCATCCGGGAGGCGGGCTACGAGGCCATCATCATCAACAACAACCCGGAGACCGTCTCCACCGACTACACCACCTCCGACAAGCTGTACTTTGAGCCCCTGACGGTGGAGGATGTGATGAATGTCCTGACCCTGGAAAAGCCCGAGGGCATCATTGTCTCCCTGGGCGGCCAGACTGCCATTAACCTGGCGGCGCCTCTGGCGGCCCTGGGCGTGCCCATTGTAGGTACGGATATGGAGGCCATCGACCGGGCGGAGAACCGGGATTCCTTTGAAAAGGTCATGGAGAAGCTCCAGATCCCCCAGCCCAAGGGCCAGGCGGTCACCAATATTGAGGACGGTGTGAAGGTGGCCCAGCAGATCGGCTACCCGGTGCTGGTCCGGCCCAGCTTTGTTCTGGGGGGCCGGGCCATGGAGATTGTGGCCAACGAGCGCTCCCTGCGGCACTACCTCCAGACCGCCGTGGAGGTCAATACCGACCAGCCGGTGCTGGTTGACAAGTATATCATGGGCAAGGAGCTGGAGGTTGACGCCATCTGCGACGGAAAGCAGGTGTTCATCCCCGGCATCATGGAGCATGTGGAGCGGACCGGCGTGCACTCCGGCGACTCCATCTCCGTCTACCCCACCTTCTCCGTGTCCCGGAAGGTCAAGGACCAGATTCTGGACTACACCCAGCGGCTGGGCCTGGCCATCGGCATTGTGGGCCTTTTCAACATCCAGTTCATCGCCGACAGCGATGAAAAGGTCTATATCATCGAAGTGAACCCCCGGTCCTCCCGGACGGTGCCCTTCCTGTCGAAAGCCACCTCCGTCCCCATGGCCCATATCGCCACCCAGGTGATTCTGGGCCACAGCCTTGAAGAGCAGGGCTACACCCAGCTGGTGGCGCCGGAAAAGAAGCGGTGGTATGTCAAGGCCCCGGCCTTTTCCTTCAGCAAGCTCAAGGGCATGGACACCTACCTGTCTCCGGAGATGAAGTCCACCGGCGAGGCCATCGGCTACGACACCTCCCTGACCCGGGCCCTGTACAAGGCCATCCAGGCCTCCGGTATGCACGTCAGCAACTACGGCACCGTGTTTGCCACCATTGCCGACCGGGACAAGCCCGCGGCCCTGCCCCTGATCCGTAGGTTCTATGACATGGGCTTCAATATTGAGGCCACGGTGGGCACTGCCAACTTCCTGAAGTCCCACGGCATCCGCACCCGGATTCGCCAGAAGCTGACTGCCGACGGCTCCGACGACATTCTGGTGGCCCTGCGCAAGGGCCATATCGCCTATGTCATCAACACCATCGATGTCAGCGCTCCCGGCGCGTCCCACTCCGACGGCTCCGAAATTCGCCGGGCGGCAGTGGACAACAACGTGACCATGTTCACCTCCCTGGACACCGTCAAGGTGCTTCTGGATGTGCTGGAGGAGATGACCCTGGGCGTGTCCACTATCGATGCGGAATAAAGAAATTGACAATTGACGGGCAATGACGGATAATTGCTGTGGCGGTCGTGCCGCGGGAAAGGGAGGAACCATATGAACAGTCGTATGCGCAATGTATGCTGCCGGATGGAGAAAGCGGGGCTTACCCAGCTTCTTGTTACCGACCCCTGGAGTATTTACTACCTGACCGGAAAACTGTTCCAGCCCGGCGAACGGTTTCTTGGCCTGCTGCTGAAAGAAAGCGGCGATCACAGAATCTTTATCAACCGCCTGTTTCCCGCCCCCGGGGAGCTGGGAGCGGAGAAGGTCTGGTTTTCTGATACCGACGAATGCATGGCTGTGGTTGCCGGATATGTGGACCCGGGGAAATCCCTGGGCATTGACAAAATGATGCCCGCCCGGTTTCTGCTGGAGCTCATGGAGCGGAAGGCCGCGGGCGGCTACCGCAACGGCTCCTTCTGCGTGGATGACACCCGGGGCTGCAAGGAACCCGATGAACAGGAGAAAATGATCCGGGCGTCCCTTCTCAACGATCAGGCCATGGCCCTGTTCCGTGCCCTGGTCCGCCCGGGCCTTACGGAAGCGGAGGCGGCCCGCCGGGTCCGGGAGATCTATGGGGAGCTGGGGGCGGAGGATGTTTCCTTTACACCCATTGTCAGCTTCGGCGCCAACGCCGCGGACCCCCACCACGAGCCGGACGATACGGTGCTCCAAGAGGGGGACTGCGTGCTCTTTGACGTGGGCTGCCGCCTGGACGGCTACTGCTCCGATATGACGAGAACCTTTTTCTACCGCGCCGTTTCCCCGGAGCAGCGGAAAGTGTATGAGACGGTGCTGGAGGCAAATCTGGCTGCCGAGGCCAGGATGGGTCCCGGTGTCCGGTTCTGCGACCTGGATGCCGCCGCCCGGCAGGTGATCGACCGGGCCGGGTACGGTCCTTACTTTACCCACCGTCTGGGTCACTCCATCGGACTGGAGGTCCATGAGCCAGGCGACGTCAGCGCCGTCAATACGAACACCGCCCAGCCGGGACGGGTTTTCTCCTGTGAGCCGGGGATCTACCTGCCGGGACGGTTCGGCGTGCGCATTGAGGATTTGTGCATGATTACCCCCCAGGGGGTCATGGTCCTCAACCGCTATCCCAAGGAACTGGATATCATCGACCCCGCAGAGTAACCCGGGGAAACGCGAAACCTGCCTGCGTAAAATGACGCGGACAGGTTTTG
>CAMEIK010000085.1 GCA_945918315.1 uncultured Clostridia bacterium | reverse complement strand
CGATGATGACCATGCCGGTGCCCAGGTTGATGTCCGCGGTTTTCTGGTACTGGGCAAGCAGGGCGCCGGACAGGGCGGTGAGGGCATTGGCCAGGCACAGGCCCACGGTGATGGTGAAGCCGGTGTTGATGGAGCTGGCCCGGACCATGTCGGGATTGTCTCCCGTGGCCCGGATGGACAGACCCAGCCGGGTTTTCAGGAACAGCACCAGGGCGATTGCGGCAAGAATTGCCGCAGCGGCGGCGGGGACAATCCGGTAGGCCGGCCCCAGCAGTGGCCGCAGAAGGGTAAAGACGGTGTCCGTCCTGAGCATATTGACATTGGAGGAAAAACCCATGACCGCCAGATTCACGGTATACAGGCCGGTGTTGGTAATGATGCCCGCGAGAATCGAGGGAATCCGGAACCGGGTTTGCAGCAGGGCGGTGATACCTCCCGCGGCGGCCCCCGCCAGCATAGCCGCGGGCAATGCCAGAATGGGATGACCGGCCACCGCTACGGTGGCGGAGACGGCGCAGCCCAGAGTGAAGGAGCCGTCGGTGGTCATGTCGGCGATATTCAGGATCCGAAAGCTGATCAGCAGCGCCAGGGCCACCAGAGCGTACACGCACCCCAGTTCCAGCGCGCTGAGGATCACAGCACCTGAAAGCATAGATATTTCCTCCTGTGAAAGCGTTTATTGGGCGGTGGTCACTTCCACCACGGTGTTTGCCATCTGGGAGAAGACGGCATAGTCCATGTCCAGAGCGGCGGCGGTTTCGGTGTTCACGGTGATGATGCCGCCGTCCATGATATGAAATTCGGGAACGGCGCCCCCAAGGAGAATGTCCACGGCCATTCCGGCGGTGTAGGTGCCCAGCTCCGTGTAGTTGACGCCGCAGGTGGCGAAGGCGCCTGCCGTGACAAAGGAGTCGGCGCCGGCGTAGTGGGGGATGCCGGCGGCATTCAGGGCTTCGGCAATGGCACTCTCGGAGGCCATGACCACGTTATCGGTGGGGGTGAATACCGCGTCCACCCGGTCAACCAGGGAGCTGGCGGCGGCGACAATCTCCACGGCATTATTGCCGGTCTTTTCCAGATAGGCGATGCCCTTGCTGTCCAAGTAGGCCTTGGCCTCGGCAATGGGGGTCTCGGAGTTGATCTCGGAGTTGGAATACAGCAGACCCACGGTCTTGATGTCGGGCTGGACCGCCAGCATCATATCCAGCATGAAGGCGGTGTTCAGGGCGTCGGAGGTGCCGGTGACGGTGGACAGCCCGGTGAGACCCGCGGAAACGGGGTCGGAAATGGCGGCGTAGATGATGGGGATGTCCTTGTCCTCGGCGGCGGTGACCATGCACTGGGCGGCCATGGTGGCGATGGGGATGATGGCGTCATAGCCGTCGGAGACAACCTGGGCGCCGATCTGGTTGAGGATGGTGGCATCGTTGCGGCCGTTGAACTCGGTATAGGTGATGGTCATATTCTTTTCCTTCGCCAGACGGTCCAGCTCGGCCTCCACGGCCAGGCGGATTTCGTCCAGAGAGGAATGGTCCAGCTGCTGAACGATGGCAACCTTGATTTCACCGGAAGCGGATTTTCCGGAGGCGCAGCCGGCAAAGAAGCTCACAACAAGAAGCATGGAAAGAAGAACACAAAACAGCTTTTTCATAAGAATAACTCCTTTTATTTAAAAATGGTTCGGATGGTGAAAGCGGCTTCAGCCACGCCATCGTTTTCCCGGCTGTCTCATAAGAACACGTCCTTTCCAAATAAAAAAGTCCTTGCTCCCCCATTCAGGGGAGCAAGGACAGAAATACAATTTCTGCGGTACCACCTTGCTTGCCGGAGATACTCCGACCGCCTCATGACAGCGCCAACACGCCGCTTGCCCGTTAACGCTGGCATTGCGTCAGAAGATACTGAGGAGAATTCCCGTTCCCTCTGCCCTCGGCGGCCCATTTGCTGCTCCGCTTTTCGCCCCGCTCTCAGCTCTGCGGGACTCTCTGTGGATGCGCTTGCAGCTTTACTTCCGCGTCCATGGTTTATGCTATGTTATGCCTGTTATACACCAAAGGTGTCCGTTTGTCAAGCACTTTTTTCCGCCCAGGGCGGAATTTTGAAATGAATTGACAATTGACAATGAATAATTGACAATTAAGGAATCCCTTCGGGATGCTTCAAAACAAAAAGGATTAATATTCCCGGACGACGGCCTTCACAATGCCGATGATCTCTGCCTCGGTGCCGTCGATAGGGGAGAAGGCGTCGTTTTCCGGCAGGAGCCAGATTTCCCCGTGGCGGCGGCGGAGCCGCTTCACCGTGGCCTCGTCACCCAGGCGGGCTACCACGATCTGTCCGTCATCGGCGGTGGGCTGGGGGCGGACAATGACCTTGTCCCCGTCCAGAATGCCTGCGCCGATCATGCTCTCGCCCCGGACCCGCAGGGCAAAGCAGTCCGGGTCCTTCCAGGGCATGCTGCCCTCCCGGTTTTCCACTGCCAGAATGGGAAGCCCCGCCGTGACCACGCCAACCACCGGAATTTCTCCGGGCCGGGTCATGGTGATGAGGGCACGCTTGCGGCCCTTGACGCCGGGGGAGCGGAGGGCCCCCTTCTCCTGCAGGTTCCGCAGGTGATAGCTGACCGAGGCCGTGGAGCGCAGACCCACTGCCTCCCCAATCTCCCGGACGGAGGGGGAGTAGCCGTTTTCCTGCACGAACTGGTTGACATAATTCATGATCAATTCGGCTTTGTCACTGGTTCTTGGCATATCGATCGCTCCGTTCACCAGCCCCGAAGGCGGGCTGTGCTGATTTTTTATATAATAGCACATATGAACGAAAAAGAAAAGCCCCCCGGGGAGTTTTTTTCGGCAGTTTTTTGCCCGTTCCGGTTTGCGGGCCAATAGCCGGGGAACATTTTCCGCGGGAGAGGGCTATACTGGAATACAGTCATAAAAGGAAAGGAGAATGCCTATGGGGAATCTGGATGTGTCTCGGGAGCGGCAGGTGTGGCAGCGGGTGACGGCTCAGAAAAATCAAGGCCGGGAACTGCTCCGGCCCTGGCTCCTTGCCGCTATGGAAGCTTCGGCGGAATACCGCCGTTTGGCCCAGTCCGCCTCCGGGTGGCGGCGGGAACTGCTCCTTGCCCTGGGGGAGGGAGAAGGGGACAACGCCGCCTGTCTGCGGGCCATGATGCGCCAGGCCTCCCTGCGTCCGCCCCAGGCGGTGCCTGCGGCGGGGCGGCTGCCCCTTGCCCGGGCGCTGCCCCTGGGGCTGCAGCGGTGCAGGGAGGCCTACCGGAACTACGCGGGGATGACCCCGGACCCGGAATACGGCCCGGTGTTCCAGCGGATGGCGGACCGGCAGGGGGCCCAGATGGAGCGGCTTCTGCTGCTCCTGGGCAGGGAGGAGGGCCGGTAGCGCCTATCCCACCCGGAAGCCCCGGATGAAGACGCCGCCGGGAAAGGCCTCCCGGAGAGAAGCGCACCGGCGGCTTCCGGAATCATAGGGGCCCACATTGTACACGGTGAAGCCTTCCCGGTCCTTCCGGGCAGCCATGGTGTGAAAGCCCCGGAAGGGGTGCCGGGCGTTCATGACAGTAAAGACAAGAACGGCTCCCTGACCGCAGCTTTCCGTCAGGCGACGGCAGGAAAAGCTGCCCGCGCAGGCAATTCCCTGTTCCCGAAAAAAAGCGGCAATGCATCGGGGGCCGATGCCCCCCAAACCGCCGAAGAGAAGCCGGTGCCGCCGGACAAGGTCAGCGCCGATTTCCCCCAGGGGCCGGGGGCGGCCCAGAAGCTGGAGAGCGTTATACAGGGCAATGATGCCGCAGCCGTTTTTGCCGTAGGTGCCCAGGCCCAGCTTCTCCCCGGCAAAGGGCAGAGCAAGCTGGCCGTTGAGGGTCCCCCGGACCTGTCCGGCGGCGGTGGAAGCAATCTCCCGGGTCATAAAAAGGCTCCTTTTTCATAAACATGGGTCAAGAGGGACGGGGGGTGTTGACACTGGTTCGCGATGACAGTGTTTTTGTTTATTCGGACAAAGAGACTTCTTAGTGAGACAGCCCCTGCGGAACCGGTGCAAAAGATCCGCTGAGATCCGCAGACGCGTTTGTGCGGTGTTGCCCTAATTTTAGTTTCATGTTCTTTTGCATGTGAGATCTCCATCAGCTTGCAATATATCTGGAGGCACGTCCCTGACCGATTTTTCGGATTGTACCTGCTTTGACCATTGCACCCAGAACAGCTTCCACAGTTGTAGGACTAACATCCGGGAGAATATGGCAGATGTCAGATTTAGAGACCGGAGTCAGGCTATTCAGTACAGTTGCCTCAATTCTTGCTTTCTTGGTTACTTTTTTGCCATGAACCACCGCAAAACGTTTATCGAGTTCTTTATAGCACATGTAGAGTGTAGATAGGAAATTTTCCATAAAGGGGAAATAGTCATTTTCGTTTGTTTCCCAACCTGTGGAAGATTGCCGTAACGCTTCGTAATAATATGCCTTGTAGTTGTTGATCTGCTCTTCGAAGGACACATATTTTCCTGCATCATATCCGTTTTTGTACAACAGAAGCAGTGATAAGAGCCGGGACATTCTGCCATTGCCATCCCGGAATGGATGAATGCACAGAAAATCCAAAATAACACACGGAATCAGAAGAAGCTGATTGATTGCCGCGTCACTTTTTGCTTCCATGTATGCCAACTCCAGTTGCTCCATAGCCTGCTTTGTCTCAGCAGCAGGAGTCGGGCGGAAGCGCACGCGCCGGTTGCCATCAGCATCCACTTCCAGAATCACATTATCATCTGTCTTATACTGCCCGCCATACTCATAGCCAGCCAGAGACATCATCATTTCGTGAAGGCGCAGGATATCCCGCTCCCGAAGATCAATATATGCATGTCCCTGATGGATTTCATTCAGTGCATCTCTGTAACCGGCAATCTCTGCTTCGTTGTGGTTCAGCGGAGCGCTGTTTTGATTGACAATCGCGGCGATACGCTCGTCGCTGGTGACAATGCCTTCAATCGCATTGGAACTTTTGATGGATTGAACTCTGGCTACAGCTTCCAATTCTGTGAATACCTGTAGATGCTCTTCTTTTCGAACACCTGCCATTGTTTTCAGAGCAGCAATACTGGCAGTTAAATTTACAAGTCCAGCAGGAAGCAAACCATTGTTCAAAAAAGAATAGTCAAACTTATGCATATTAACACCTCTTTCTGCACATTAATATATCAGATTATATGCAGAAAATCAATCGTCTAAACAGGGAATCTGCACATATTTACAGCTTCTATATGCAGGTATTCTGTAGTATAACGCTGTAAGTGTAGAAAAAGATAGGGCAGCAGAAAAAATTAATGTAAAGTTCGGTACACGCGTCACACCCCGGGCATTGTACCGGGCCTTCAAATTGGTGGTCTGTGAACTGGGGATGCCTACCGTGAGATTTCACGATCTGCGCCACTCTTATGCCGTTGTTTCCCTCAAATCCGGTGACGATGTGAAGACTGTCCAGGAGAATTTGGGTCTCTCAACTGCCGCTTTTACCCTTGATGTGTACGGTCATGTGACCGAAAAGATGAAGAAAGACAGTGCAGACCGGATGCAGGCCTTTATCAAGTCCGTAAGCAGATAAGGGAAAACGTAAGGGAAAACAAAAATCTGCCTTTAAAATTCAGAACATTCTGAACCTCAAAAGCGGAGAAAAGTAAAAAGAAACCCCTGGATTCGGAAGAATCCAGGGTGAATCTAATGGCAGAGGATGAGGGATTCGA
>CAMEIK010000084.1 GCA_945918315.1 uncultured Clostridia bacterium | reverse complement strand
CCGCCCTGCCGTATAACGCGGCAGGGCGGCAGAGCTTATTTCAGATCTTCACCCAGGAGGTACTTCTTTGCCGGGGTTTTCAGCAGCACCGCGCCGATGACCAGAATGATCACCGCGTCGGGGAGCATGTAGGCGCCGTTATACAGGGCGGAGTAGAACCAGGGGGTGGTCATGGTCATGCCGAAGAAGGTCTCCGGCATGTAGGCGGCCCAGATGGTAGCGCCCACCACATAGTGGACCAGGAACCGGGCGGAGCAGGCGACCACGGTTGCCTGCCAGAACTTGCCTTTAAACAGACCGGCAGTGCCCAGAACGGCATAGGCGATGAGGAAGTCGCCCAGAATGCTTTCCCAGCCGATGGCGATGCCGCCTTCAAACAGGGTCTGCAGGATGCCGTGGGCAAAGCTCACGATGAGGCCCGGGCCAAAGCCCCAGCGGACGCAGTAGACAATGATGGGAAGCATAGCCAGGTCGATGGAGCCGCCCCAGGGCATTTTGTACAGGGGCAGGAAGCTGAGAATCTCAGCCAGAGCGATGAGGATCGCGCCCTCGGTCAGAGAACGCAGACGGGTGTGGGATGTCTGATTGGCAGCCATAGTTTGGCCTCCTGAATAAAAAAGTATCGCATTGAACCCGTCAAGGTGCAATGCGATACGAAAGTACCCCATATCTGCATCTTTCCCTCCGACGGTACTAACCGTATCAGGTTCACGGGTTCAGGGCTTCCTTGCCCAATCTCAGCCGGACATATCCGGCACCCCGAAGACGTTTCGTGTGCGATCTATGGGTATTATAGCAGTTTCCCGGGAAATGTCAAGCCATTTGCAGCGCCAGCGCGGTACCGCCCAGAATGTGGAAGTGGAGATGCTGTACGGTCTGACCGGCATCGCTTCCGCAGTTGGAGACCACACGGTAGCCGTTTGTCAGGCCCTCCGCGGCGGCAATCTGGGGGATGACCGTGAAAATGTGGGCCACCACAGCGCTGTTTTCGGCAGTGATGCCGTTGCAGTCGGGAATATGGACCTTGGGTACAATCAGAATGTGGGTGGGTGCCTGAGGGGCAATATCCCGGAAGGCGAAGACGGTGTCGTCCTCATATACCTTTTTGGAGGGGATGTCCCCGGCGATAATCTTACAGAAAAGACAGTCATTCATACTGGTTCCTCCCAAATTATAATCCGAATACATGAATGCCCACCAGACTGACGGTAGCCATGATGATTCCCGCCAGGATCACCCCCGCACAGACGGAGAGGATGGTTTCCTTGATGCCCATTTCCAGAAAGCTGGCCCCCAGGGTCCCGGTCCAGGCACCGGTGCCGGGGATGGGAATGCCCACAAAAGCGGTGAGGGCAACCATCAGGCCATACTTACCGAATCGGCTGGAAAGGAGCCGCTTCCCGGCTTTCTCACCCTTCTCGTGGAAGAACCGGCAGACAGGACCGATTACGGGCTTGTTAAGCCCCCACAGGAGAAAACGGTGGGCAAACAGATAGATAATGGGAACCGGGAGCATATTCCCCACGGCGCAGATTACGATGGAAGGGATGGCATCCAGACCCATGCCCAGGGCAATGGGAATGGCGCCCCGCAATTCAATCAGCGGCACCATGGATATTAAAAAAATGGAAAAATACTTGAGAAACATAGCATCACCCATGATATTTCGTGTTGTTCCAGCCAATTTTAGCATAGTTACCAGCAGAATGCAACAGAAAAAAACGGAAAGAACCCTTAAAGCTTGCTTAAGAGTACTTTCCGTTTTACAGAGTGGGAGTGGCGCTCAGGCGGGGATCGTTTCCTTTACAATTACGAAACCATCCACCAGATTGGCCTTTTCCAGGGTCCCTTCAATGGCGACCTGACGCTCCATCAGGTCCGTGAGGATGACAAGGCCGTCCCGGCATTCAATGGTCATCACGTTTTTCATAGCGATGGAGTCCGGGTCCATTTTATTCTTATATACTGTGGAAAGACACATGGCGGTTCCCTCACTTGCTTTCCATGGCGGCAAGAACCACACTCAGCCGCATGTTGCCCTTTTCAAAGTCCGAAACGGCGGCCATGACCTGCTCATATGCCGTGTGGTCCCCGGCCTTGTCAAGCTGAACGGCCAGGTCCGCCAGTTCCTTGGCGTGGGCGGCGTTATGCCCAACCATATACTTCATCAGGGCCTGCAGCTCTTCCATAGGGGTATGCTCGCACTGGGAAGCGCAGCTCCCGCAGTCATGGCCGCAGTCAGAGCCGTGGGAATGGGCGTGGTCATGAGAATGCTCGTGATCATGCGTATGCGCGTGGTCGTGCGCATGCTCGTGATCGTGGTGGCTGTGGCCGACATGATCGTGATCGAGATGCATAAGAATCGCTCCTTTTTGTTTTTCCTTTATTATAGCGCCCCGAGGCCTGTCTGTCAAAGCATTTATTTTTTTGAAAATAACCCCCGGGAGGGCTTGCGGAATTGGCTTGCGGGAAGTATAATAATGCAAATATACGCGCATAGACGAGTAATATCGAAAAGAAGGAGGGCGTTTTTCATGCCGGAGCACACCCACGAGCATCCTCATGCCCATTCCCATGATCAATGCGGGGAGCAGCACGACCATGCGTATATGCATGCCCACGGAATCGCCCACAGCCATGGTCATGTTCATGAGAATCAGAAAGCGGTCTTAAACCGCCTCTCCCGGGCTATCGGGCACTTGGAAAAAGTCAAGCGAATGGTGGAGAGCGGGGAAGACTGCTCCGAGGTGCTGATCCAGCTTGCGGCGGTTCGTTCCGCTCTGGATAATACCGGGAAAGTGATTTTAAAGGACCATATGCGCCACTGCATGGTGGACGCGGTTGCCGCGGGGGATCAGACCGCTATCACGGACCTCTGTACGGCCATTGATAAGTTTATGAAATAGGCCGGAGCCTTCACCGGATATCAAAAGCTCACCCCTCTGCGCGGGCAGAGGGGTGAATCATTATTTCGGAGAAGAATTACTGCTCATCGGCCCGGGTGCCAAAGTTGACGGAGGTATCGCCCAGGGCATTGGTGCCGAATTCATAGTCCTTGCCGGGAAGAACGGCGTTCATCAGAATACCGACAATCGCGGCAACGGCCAGGCCGGACAGGCTGATGGTAAACGCACCCATGGGAATCACGATAGCACCGGCGTAAGACACACCGATGGCAAGACCCATGATCATAGCGGCAATCAGCACGTTGCGGCTCTTGGTGAAGTCCACCTGGTTCTCAACCACATTCCGGACGCCCACAGCGGAAATCATGCCGTAGAGCACCAGGCTGACGCCGCCCATGGTAGCGGCTGGCATGGCCACGATCAGCGCGGCAAACTTGGGGCAGAAGGAAAGGACAATAGCAAAGACGGCGGCCAGACGGATGACCTTGGGGTCGTAGACCTTGGAAAGAGCCAGCACGCCGGTGTTTTCGCCGTAGGTAGTGTTGGCGGGAGCGCCGAACAGGGCGGCAAGGGCGGTGGCGGCGCCGTCGCCCAGCAGGGTGCGGTGGAGGCCGGGATCCGCCACATAGTTGCGGCCGACAGTGGAGGAAATGGCGCACATATCACCGATGTGCTCCACAATGGTAGCCAGGGAGATGGGGGCGATGGTGATGACGGCAGTCAGCAGCATACCGGCGTCAAAGTCTTTGCCGAAGATGGAAAAGGCGGTATTCTCCCAGATAATGGGCAGGCCGATCCAGCCATTCAGAATGGAGCTGGGGCTTTCCTCGGCGGCTTTCAGGGCAGCGGCAAGGCCGGCTCTGGCGCTGGGATCCACGATCATGGCGAAAATGTAGGAGGCGAGAACGCCCAGCAGAATGGGAACGATCTTCACCATGCCCTTGCCCCAGATATTGCAGACAACCACCACCAGGATGGCAACCAGGGCGACCCACCAGTTATTCTGGCAGTTATTGATGGCGGAGCCAGCAAGGGACAGGCCGATGCAGATGATGATGGGGCCGGTAACGATGGGCGGGAAGTAGCGCATGACCTTCTTTGCGCCGAAGATCTTAAAGAGAAGGGCCAGCAGCAGGTACACAAGACCGGCCACAGCCACACCGAAGCTGGAGTAGGTTAGAGGGATTTCCTGACCGGAGGCAGTTATGAGCCCGTAAGCGCCCAGGAACGCAAAGGAGGAACCCAGGAACGCGGGGACCTTCCGGCCGGTGATCAGATGGAACAGCAGGGTGCCCAGACCGGCAAACAGCAGGGTTGTGGAAACATTCAGACCGGTGATGGCAGGAACGAGAACGGTTGCGCCGAACATGGCGAACAGGTGCTGCACGCCGAGCAGGAACTGCTTGGGGCGGCCCAGAGCGCGGGAGTCGTAGACGGCTTCATTGACAGGATTGGAATTTGCCATAAATAACTTCCTTTCTTTCTATGTGTCCGGGTTGCGTTGGCTTGAGAAAAAAGGGGGTCCCAGCCGTTTACCAGGGTCCCCCTTTCGTCTCAAATTCATCCGTGTCAGTATAACCTCCCTTTGCGCGGAAAGCAAGGGGAAAATCAAGGTTTCCCCTCCAAAATATGAACGGATTCGGGAGATTCTTTTGTGAAAAATGCCATGGTACTCCCAAAAGAAGCCGGAGGCGTCCTGCGGGGAGATACAAAAATCGTTGCGGCAAGGACATTTTTCGGCAGAATCGGGTGGAGAAAAAAGGCTTTGAAAGCATAACGAATTTGTGCAATATGCTGGTTCACGAAATGGAAAATGCAGGATAAAAACGAAAAAATGCAAAAAATGCTTTAAAAATTCCGGAATTTTCAATGAATGAATTATTTGCGCCCCATAATTTGCAGGATTGAAAAAACAAAAATGCAAATTGATACTTGCAAAAATGTAAAAAGGGAGTATAATGAAACTCACCCAATCAATTTCGGAGCTGTTCCGAGAGTTAGGAGGATACATATGAAAATGAGAAAGCTTCTTGCGATCCTGATGACTGCGGCAATCGCGATTTCCCTGTGCGCCTGCGGCGGCGGTGCCAAGATGACCATGGGCACCGGCAGCGCCACCGGTACCTACTATGGCTTCGGCGGTGTGCTGGGGCAGTACATTAAGAATTACGCGGATATTGAGGTCACGGTGGTTTCCACCGATGGCTCCAAGGCCAATATTCAGGGCATTGATGCCGGCGACTACCAGCTCGGCACGGTGCAGTCCGATGTTATGGCCTACGCCTGGGAGGGCATGCGTTCCTTTGACGGCGGCAAGATCGATTCCTTCCGCGTGGTTGCCGGCCTGTACGCGGAGGCTGTGCAGCTTGTGACGATGGATGAGAACATCAAGAGCGTTGCGGACCTGAAGGGCAAGAGCGTGTCCATCGGCGCTCCCGGATCCGGTGTGTACTTCAATGCCATGGATGTTCTGACCGCCGCCGGACTGACGGAACAGGACATCAATCCCCAGTATCAGAGCTTCTCCGACAGCACCGACGCACTGAAGGACGGCAAGATTGATGCCGCTTTCATCGTGGCCGGCGCTCCCACCCCTGCCATTACCGAGCTGTGCACCACCAACAGCGCCTACCTTGTTCCCATTGACGGTGATATTGCCGGCACGCTGATGGCTTCCTGCCCCTTCTATACGACCTACTCCATCCCCGCCGGTACCTATCCCGGCCAGACCGCGGATGTGCAGACCGTTACCGTGAAGGCTACCCTCATTGTTTCGGCCAAGGCGGAGGATGACCAGGTTTACAACCTGACCAAGGCGATCTTTGACCACATGTCCGACATCGCTAAGGAGAACGGCAAGGGCGCTGAGCTGAGCATCGCGAATGCCACCAGCGGCATGACCGCTCC
>CAMEIK010000083.1 GCA_945918315.1 uncultured Clostridia bacterium | reverse complement strand
GGCGGCTCCACCCACCGCTCCTCCAGGTACAGCTGCACCAGGGCGATGCCCTGCAGCAGCTTCCAGGGAACGGTAGCCGGGAGCATGGCCCGGATTTCCGGCTCGTCCTCCCGGATGACAAACCACATTTCCGGCGGGGCCTCCCGCCGGCCTGTCCGGCCCATCCGCTGTAAAAAGGAAGAAACGGTCCAGGGAGCGTCGATCTGGAAGGCCCGTTCCAGCCGGCCGATGTCGATGCCCAGCTCCAGGGTCGCCGTGGTGACGGTGGTCATGTACTGGGAGTCGTCCTTCATAATGCCCTCCGCCGTCTCCCGGAAGGAGGCGGAGAGGTTGCCGTGGTGGATGAGGAACCGGTCGGGCTCATGGAGCCGGTCGCAGTACCCCCGCAGGGTGGTGGTGACGGTTTCGCATTCCTCCCGGGAATTGACGAAGACCAGACACTTTTTTCCCCGGGTGTGCTCGAAGATATAGCCGATGCCGGGGTCGGCGTTTTCCGGGGCGTCGTCGGTCTTTTCCTCCAGCACGGGCAGGGCTTCGATGTCCGTCCGGTCCTCTCCGGCCTGGACATCCTTGACATAAAAATGCTCCATGCTGAGCCGCCACTTGATTCCTCCGGCTTCGATTCCGGGGATGCGGGTTTTCCGGCCGGTGCCCATGGAAAGAAAGGCGCCGGTGCCCTCCGGGTCGCCGATGGTGGCGGACAGGCCGATTCTTCTGGGATTGACCCCAGCCAGTCTGGAAAGCCGCTCAATGAGGCACAGGGTCTGGCCGCCCCGGTCCCCCCGCAGGAGGGAATGGACCTCGTCAATGACCACGAACCGCAGGTCTCCGAATAGCCTGGGAATGGCGGCGTGCTTGTGCAGGAGCATGGCCTCCAGGGATTCCGGGGTGATCTGCAGAATGCCGGAGGGGTGCTTCATCAGCTTTTCCTTGTGGCTTCGGGCCACGTCTCCGTGCCAGTGCCATACCGGGATTCCCGCCTCGTCGCACAGCTCGTTGAGCCGGAGAAACTGGTCGTTGATCAGGGCCTTCAGAGGGCCGATATAGATACAGCCCACGGAGGCGGGAGGGTCTTCATAAAACTGGGTGATGATGGGGAAAAAGGCGGCCTCGGTCTTGCCGGAGGCAGTGGAGGCGGTGAGCAGCACATTGTCGTCGGAATGGAAAATGGCATCCGCCGCGGCAACCTGAATGGCCCGGAGACTTTCCCAGTGGTTCCGGTAGATATAGTCCTGGACAAAGGGGGCATAGCGGTCAAAAGCGCCCATAGCCGGCCTCCCTTACAGCTCAAATTCCGCGAATTCCGTTTCGGAAGCGGCGGAAAGCACGTCGTTTTTGGCAAAGGAGAAGCTGTCGGAGCCCAGAAGGGCCCGCACCTTTGTGCCGGGGTTCTGGTAGACGATATCCAGCACCTCGATAAAGTCCCGGATGACCTCCCGGGGGGTGATGTGGGAGTCCGCGCCGATCCGGCCGAATTCGATCTCAATGAAGTCCACCATATCCTGCTGGGTCACGATCTGGCTGTATTCGTAGAGCCCGGCGTGAATGTCCGCCAGCTTTTCCACCAGAATCAGCATTTCCTCGTTGGTCAGGGGCTGGAGCCGGATGACCGGGGAGAGCAGGTCCTTGTACCCGGCGGAGAAGTGCCCCTCCGCCAGCCGGGAGCGCAGGGCCTCGTAGCTGTAAACGCCCCGGCGGGGGTCCTCCATACACTGGGGGGTGCCGCAGAGGAGGAAGCCTAAGTGCCGGGCCTTGCCCTGCATGGCGTCGTTATACATGGTGAGAATCTTTTCGTAGTTATACTGCCGGGTGATGGCGTGAGGAATTTTGTAGATGTTCACAAGCTCGTCGATGAGGACCAGCAGTCCGGCGTAGCCCGCCTGCTTCAGGAAGCAGGCGAAGAGCTTCAGATACTCGTACCAGTCGTCGTCGGTAATGACAATATTGACCCCCAGCTCCTGCCGGGCGTCGGTTTTGGTGGCGTATTCGCCCCGGAACCATTTGAGGACCTTGGCTTTGGTCTCCTCGTCCCCGGACAGGTAGGCCCGGTAGTAGGCGGTGAGCAGCCGGGCAAAGTCAAAGCCGTGGACCATCTCGTTCAGGGAATAGACGGTGGCGGCGATTTTCTTTTCCACCAGGGGCTCCAGGCCGGGGTCCGTAACGCCAAGACCGGAGGAAACCATGACCTCCTGCTGAACGGAGCTGATCCACCGGTCCAGAATCAGGGGCAGGGCCCCGCCCTCGGGCTTTGTCTTGGTGGACATATTCTTAATCAGTTCCTTGTAGGTGGCAAGGCCCTGGCCCCGGGTGCCCTGAAGCCGCCGCTCGGGGGACAGGTCCGCGTCCACAACCACGAAATTCTTCGCCATCACGTAGCTGCGGATGGTCTGCAGCAGAAAGCTTTTGCCGCTGCCGTATTTGCCCACGATGAAGCGGAAGGAAGCGCCGCCGTCGGCAATCAGGTCCACATCGTGCAGCAGGGCGTCAATTTCGTCCTTCCTGCCTACGGTGATATAGGGAAGCCCCACCCGGGGCACAACGCCGCCCTTCAGGGAGTTCATCAGGGTCTGGGCGATTCGTTTCGGTATTTTCATTGGGGCACCATCTCTTTCAGTTCATCCAGATAGTCTTCCACCGGGCTGGGCTGTTCCTCCACGGTCAGCACCGTGTCCTGGAAGGTGTCGTATAGCTTCTCATTTATGCTGTCCGCCAGGACGGAGGGCAGAAGCCCCTCCTGCCGGAGCCAGCGCAGGTCGCCGCCGTAAAGCAGGCACTGTAAAAAACGGGATTCCTGCTGGGTCAGGGGAGTGTCGGGGATCTCCGGGAGGGGGCCGGTGTCCGGCTCCGGAGGGACTGCCTCCGGCTCTTCGCCGGAGAAATCTTCCTCCTCGTCCACGATCAGCTTGTCCCGGGTGACGGCGGCGTCGGAGCGGATCCTGTCCAGCTTGCCGTAGTCCAGGCGCAGCTTTTTTGCTTCCGCCGCCTTCTTTTCATCCAGAAGGGCATGAACCTGCTCCTCAATAAGCTTCAGAATCCATTTTGTGTCCAGGGCGGGCTTCACCGGGTGGCGGTCGTGATACAGTTCCCGCATGACGCTGTCCACGGTTTTCATCAGGTCCTCCAGCTTGGGGTTTCCCCGGGAGGAGATGCTGTATTTCTCCGCGGACCAGAGCCCCCGGCGGCAGCGGTAGACACACAGGGGGTCCAGGATGACCTCCCGGTCTTCGCCCCGGGTCTTGTTCAGAAACACGGCGGTGTCAAAGAGGCTGATCTGCTGGATCCGGCGGGGGCCGAAATACTGCTCCACCATGGTCCTCTTGGACCGGGCGGCGTGGTGCTCCGAAATGCCCCGCAGCACCCCGGCAATCACGGTGTCCATATCCTGCCGGTACTGGGCATAGAACCGGGAGCGGCCCAGCCACTTGGGGGCAAAGTATTGGACGGCCTCCAGAATCCGGGGCACATCGTATTGCGCCGTCTGCCGCAGCACAAGCAGGTTCCGGTCAAAGACCGCCTGGTCCGTATCCCGCAGCAGGTCCGTGGGCAGGTGATAATACAGAATGTAGTCAAACAGCCAGCGCTGTAAATAGGGCAGAACCGTGCTGTCCAGTTGACCGTAGGCCCCTTCAAAGGCTTTCAGCTTCCGGTAGCCCTCCATGGGGTCCTCCACGCCGATCTGGTTCAGAAGCTCGTAAATGTAGAGAAAGGCAAAGGTTGCCGGTGCTTTTTGGATATCGCCCCGGCGAAGCCTGGTCCGCCAGGAAAAATAGCCCCGCAGTTCCCGGTCCGTAAGAGACTGGTAGGTGGGGTAGTACCGGGTCACATTGCCGGAATAGGCATAATCGTCCTCGTAATTGACAAGGAGCTTTGCCTGCTTGGTAAAAATGACCTCCCGGGACTGCCAGCTGCCGTAGGTTCCGCTTTCTAAGGAACGGGCGGCCCGGAGCAGGGAAGGAAGGGTTTCCTCGGGGGGCTGAAAGCGGGGACGGATGGCTTCTTCCCGGTAGACGGGGGTCCCGTCCTCCGGGCTGCCGGCGGAGACGGCCGGATGCTGTATCATTGTGTAGAACCACTGGGCAGCCTCTTTGTTCCGGTTCCCGGACATAGCCCCCACCCGCCTTTCATTCGCCCATATGTTTTATTATATCATACACCATCCCTTAGGTATAGTCAAGCCAGCCGCATTGTGAATTGACAATTGACAATGGACAGTTGACAATGATTGTGTAAGCAGCGGGACGATTTTGAAATGATACCAATTGTTTTCAGACATATTTTGTCTTTTTATAATCATCCCGAAGGGATTCCTTAATTGTCCATTGTCCATTGTCAATTGTCAATTAAATTCCAATTTTTCTATCTGCTGTTTCAAGCCGATAGCCTGTATTGTCCATTCAACACAGAACCGGGCGCAGCCCTGAAAGAAAAGGATCTGATCGTATGTACAATCCATCCGCCTATGCCCTGGGTGCCAACCGTTCCTGCATCCGGGAGCTTTTTGAATACGGACGGGCCCGGGCGGCGGTGGTCGGCCCGGAAAATGTCTTTGACTTCTCTCTGGGAAACCCCTCCATCCCCTCACCGCCCCAGGTAAATGAAGCGGTGCGGCAGATTTTAGCCGGTACGGACCCTTTGCAGGTCCATGGCTATACCTCCGCCGTAGGCGACCTGGAAGCCCGGGCGGCCATCTCCCGGGACCTGAATGAACGGTACGGGGCGGAAACCTCTCCGGAGGACTTCTTCCTGGGCTGCGGCGCGGCGCCGGAGCTGACCGCGGTTTTCAAGGCTCTGGCTGTGCCCGGGGGGGAGCTGCTGGTCCAGGCTCCCTATTTTCCCGAATATGTGCCCTTTGCCCGGGAGGCGGGGCTTCTCTTCCGCCCCATTCCGGCGGACCTGCCGGATTTCCAGATCCGGCTGGACGCCATGGAAGATATGCTCACTCCTGCCACCCAGGCGGTGCTGGTGAATTCCCCCAATAACCCCTCCGGCGTGGTGTATACCCGGCAGACCCTCACCGCCCTGGCAGCGCTCCTGGCGCGGAAGTCCCGGGAATTCGGCCATCCCATCTACATCATCTCCGACGAGCCCTACCGGGAGCTGAGCTACGGGGTGGAGGTTCCCTTCCTGCCCCTGATTTACCCCAACACGGTGGTGTGCTATTCCTACTCCAAGTCCCTGTCCCTCCCCGGCGAGCGGATCGGCTATATCTATGTGCCGAAGGCCGCCCAGGACAGCCGGGAGCTCTACGCCGCCATCGCGGGAGCGGCCCGGAGCATGGGCCACGTCTGCGCCCCCAGCCTGTGGCAGAAGGTCATTGCCCGGTGCGCCGGGCTCCGGCCGGACCTGGATGCCTACGACAGGAACCGCCGGAAGCTGTACGAGGGTCTGACGGAAATGGGCTACGAGACCGCCCGGCCCGACGGGGCATTCTACCTGTTCGTAAAAGCCCCCGGCGGCGACGCGGAAGCCTTTTCGGAGAAAGCCAAGGCCCATGACCTGCTGGTGGTTCCCGGAGACGGCTTCGGCTGTCCGGGCTATTTCCGGCTGTGCTACGCGGTAAGCTACGATACCATCTGCCGGAGCCTGCCGGTTTTCCGGACCGTGCTGGAGGAGTTTTAATCGCGATACCAGCGCACAAAAAAATTGGAATTTATCGAATTCCCATTTATTGCACCACAGAACGATACCGAGCGGGTCAGGGCAGAAGCGACCACAGATCAGGTACGTCACGACTTGGCCGCCCGCCCTGCGGGCAAATTCCAATTTCCCGGGCTGCCCGGAACTTAAGAATTCTCCCCCTTGTGCTTTTGGGGAAAATGCGGTATAATAAC
>CAMEIK010000082.1 GCA_945918315.1 uncultured Clostridia bacterium | reverse complement strand
CTTAGACCATATAAAGTCCCGGAGGAGGAATCCCTATGGCAAACCCAGCCAACTCTCCGAAAGCGGTAAAGCGGAGAAACTTTATCAAAAAAACCATTGCGGTGATCGCGGTGGTTGTTCTCATGATCACCGCCGTTGTGCTGTATTTTCAGCGCCGGGTGGAAGAAAAATTCTCGTCGGGCGACGTGGACACCGTCCTTTCCGCCTCCGTGACCACCGGCTCCATCCAGACCACGGTTTCCGGTTCCGGTTCTCTTACCGGGGAGGGCATTGTCGATGTGGAGGTTCCGGACAGTGTTCCGCTGGACACCGTCTATGTTAAGGTCGGCGACACGGTTCACTCCGGAGATGTGCTGGCTTCCGTGAAGGCCAGCGACATCCTGGAAGCCCTGTCCGAACTCCAGGACCAGCTTGAGGACCTGGACAAGGACCTGAAGGACGCGAAAAATGACGCGGAGAGCGCCACCGTTTCCGCCGGTGTTTCCGGACGGGTAAAGGCGGTCTTTGCCGGGGTCGGGGACGATGTTTCCTCCGTGATGTACGAGCATGGGGCGCTGGCCCTTCTGTCCCTGGACGGGAAGATGATGGTAAGGGTTTCCGGCGGCAGCTACACCCAGGGCCAGACGGTGACCGTCACCGACTCCCAGGGAAAGGAATATGAAGGCACCGTCAGCAAGGTGTCCGGGGAGGAAGCCACGGTGCTTCTGACGGATAACGGCCCGCTGTACGGCGATACCGTAACCGTGGAGGGAACCGACACCGGGACCCTGGAGATCCACCAGCCCCTGAAGGTCACAGGCTATGCCGGAACCGTTTCCCGGGTCAGCGCCAGGGAAAACGCCCAGGTCAGCCGGACCACGACCCTGTTTTCCCTGAAGGATACCGCCAGCTCCGCAAACTATGACCGGATTCTTGCCCAGCGGGCCCAGTACGAGGACATGTACCGGACGCTGGTGAAGCTATATAAGGATGGCGCGGTCCTTGCGCCCTGTGACGGAACCGTGGGCAGCATTCCGGAAGAGGAAGCCGAAGACACGGCCCTTCCCGCCTATTCGGCTGCCTCCGCCTCCGGAAGCTCCGACCCTCTGAGCCAGACAGTACAGTTTACCCTGGACCCGGGGCTTGAGATGTCCGTGACCATCCAGGTGGATGAGACGGATATCCTGTCTCTCAAGGAGGGGCAGACGGCTTCCGTGACGGTGGAATCCATCGGAAAGAACGCCTGTTCCGGCACCGTGACGGAGATTGACACCACCGCGGCCAGCTCCGACGGGGTGACCATGTATACGGCCACCATTACCCTGGATAAGATGGAAGACATGCTTTCCGGCATGACAGCCGATGTGGCGGTGACCATTCAGGGTGTGGAGAACGCGCTGCTGGTGCCCGCGGACGCGGTGCACAAGACCAGCAGCACCGCCTATGTCTACACGGCCTATGATACGGAGAGCCGCAGCTACGGCAGCCCCGTGGAAGTGACCGTGGGCATGTCCGACGGGGATTATACGGAAATCACCTCCGGGCTGAAGGAGGGGGATGTGGTCTACTATACCGAAAAGAAAACGGATAATCTGTTTGACTTTATCTTTGGCGGCGGTATGGACGGCATGCCCTCCGGCATGGGCGGCAATATGCCCGGCGGCATGGGCGGTATGGGCGGACGCCGGAGCTAGGAGGCTGCCATGATCGATTTGAAGGATATATCCCGGGTGTATCAGATGGGCTCGGAAAAGGTCTATGCCCTGAACAAGGCCTGCCTGCACATTGCCCCCGGCGAGTTTGTCAGTATTATCGGCCCCTCCGGCAGCGGAAAATCCACGCTGATGAACATTATCGGCTGCCTGGACACCGCCGATTCCGGTACCTATCTGCTGGACGGAATCCCCATTCAAGATTATTCCGAGCGGGCCCTGGCCCGGGTGCGCAACCGGAAGATCGGATTCGTTTTTCAAAGCTTCAACCTGATTCCCAAGCTTACCGCCGAGGAAAATGTGGAGCTGCCCCTCATCTATCAGGGGGTGCCAAGGGCGGAGCGCCGGGACCGGGTGGAAGCCGCTCTGGCCCGGATGGAGCTGCAGCGGCGGGCGAAGCATCTGCCTACGGAGCTTTCCGGCGGACAGCAGCAGCGGGTGGCCATTGCCCGGGCCATTGTCACAAATCCCAGCCTGATTCTGGCGGACGAGCCTACCGGCAACCTGGACTCCCGGACCAGTGAGGAGATCATGGAGGTTTTCCGGGAGCTCCACAGCCAGGGCAACACCATTGTCCTCATTACCCACGATAATGATGTGGCCCGTCAGGCGGAACGGATTGTGCATATCCGGGACGGAAAGCTATCGGAGGGCGCGCTATGACACAGGCATTAAAAATGGCAATGAAATCCATTGCCGGCAATAAATTCCGGGCGTTTCTGACCATGCTGGGCATCATCATCGGTGTAATGGCCCTGGTGATTCTGGTCAGCCTCGTCAACGGCGCTACCGGCACCGTGACGGACACCATTGAGAAGATGGGCAGCGACCTGATCACGGTGCGGATTTCCGATGACAAGGGAAAGCCCATTACCCTGGATGTTCTGGACGAGTGGATGGACACGGAGGGCGTGGGCCCCATTGCCCCCTCCGGCTCCGCCACGGCAACGGGAAAATACGGTTCCACCAACGCCACCTTCTCGGTGTACGGAGCGACACCGGCCTATGAGCAGGTGAACGGACTGAAGCTCCTGCTGGGCAGATTTCTGAAGGCCTCCGATGTGGATAACCACACGGACGTGTGCGTCATCAACGAGGCGGCGGCGGAAAAGCTTGTGGGCTATACCGACTGTCTGGATGTGGAAATCTCCCTGAGCGGCCGGAAATTCCGGGTTGTGGGTGTGCTGGAGGATGACGAGGATTCCCTCACCGCCGTATTCGGCGCGGACTCCCTGGTGGCCTACATCCCCTATACGACCCTTTTGCGGCTTTCCTCCACCGTGTCCAGCACCATCACCACCTTCTCCGTCGGTGCGGCGGAGGGCTCCGATATGGCCACGGCGGAAAGCGCCATGCGGGAGCTGCTGATGGACCGGTTCCAGGAGGACGAGGACGCCTTTACCCTGTCCTCCCGGAATATCATGGAGGACGCCATGAACAATGTGACCTCCATTCTGACAGTCCTTCTGGGCGGGATTGCCGCAATCTCCCTGATTGTGGGCGGCATCGGCATTATGAACATTATGCTGGTGACGGTGACGGAGCGGACCCGGGAAATCGGCATCCGGAAAGCCATCGGCGCGGGCCGGGGGGCGATTCTCCTCCAGTTCCTGCTGGAATCCGTGGTGCTTTGTATGCTGGGCTGTGCCATCGGCGTATTTGCCTCCTGGGCGGTGCTCCAGGTGATCTCCATTGTGGTGTCCAGTCTTGGCATGATGTTTGCCCTGGAGTGGAATGTGGTTGTCATTGCCATCGGGTTCTGCTTTGCCATCGGAGTGATCTTCGGCCTGTACCCTGCCAATAAGGCGGCGAAGATGGCACCCATTGACGCCCTGCATTACGGCGGCTGAGCCCCCCTATCCTTGTAATGAGCGAGGCGATGCATATGAAAAAGAATAATCGGGCCCGGGAAATCCTGATCGCCCTGATCTTCCTGTTTTCCCTGGTGCTTGTGGGGGAGGCGGCCCTGGTGTGCCTGTACCCCGGCGGCAGCGGAGCGGTGGAGCCCGGCGTTACGACTTCCGGTGAACCGGGCCGGACGGGAGATTCCGCTTCCTTCGACCGGGAAGCGTTTACCCCGCCGGAGGGCGGGAACGGACCCCGGGACTTTACGCCGCCGGAAGGCGGCGAGGAAGGGAACTTCCCCGCCCGGGGGCGGACCGGAGAAGAGAATTCCCCCACGATGGAGGCAGCCCAACCGGGACTGCTTGGACTGCTGCGCCGGGGCTGGATCCCCATTGTCATTGTGTGCGCGGCGGGAGCGGGGACCTGCGGGCTTCTGCTGCTGCGGCTGAAAAAGAAAAAGCCGGAGGAAGCGCCCAGGTCCACAATGCCGGAGCTGCAGCACGAGGAAGCGTACCGGCCCCCCAAAAGCAGCGGCGCGGCATGGGTCACGGCCATCGCGGTGCTGCTGACCTTCGCAATGATTCTATCCTCCCTTCCCTCCGGCAGTACCGGTTCGCAGACCCTGGTCAATACCCGGGTTCTTTCCACCCAGGCGGAGACGGCGACAATCGGCACGGTGCTGTCCGGGGCGGGGACCCTGGCCGGTTCTGATGGCACCCAAGCGGAAATCCCCGATTCCGTCAGCGTGGAATGCTACCATGTGAAAAACGGAAGCGTTGTGGAAGCCGGGGATATTCTTGCCAGTGTCAGCCGGACGGAAACGGCCTCTGCCATTGCCGGGCTGCAAAGCGTGCTGGAGGAGCTGGACGAGGACCTGAACAAAGAGCGTAATAAGACTGCCGATACTCTGGTCAGCGCCACGGTATCCGGCCGGGTCAAGGCGATCTACGTTCAGGAGGGGGACAGCGCCGCCGATGTAATGTATGACCGGGGCGCGCTGATGCTGCTGTCTCTGGACGGTCTCATGGCGGTGGATATTCCTGCCGGGGACCTGAAGGCGGGAGACAGCGTAACGGTGACATTGTCTGACGGTACAGCCCAGGGCGGGCGGGTTTCCCAGCTTCTGGACGGAATCGCGACGGTGACCACCGCCGATGATACCGCCCCCTGTGACGATGCCGTGATTGTGGCGGACAGCGAAGGGAGCACGCTGGGCACCGGAACCCTCTATATCCACAGCCAGCTGCGGGTTACCGGCTTTTCCGGAAGTGTGTCCCGGGTCAATGTAACCCTCAACCAGAAGGTAACCGAGGGAACCCGGCTCATTACTCTGAAGGATACCGGGTACACCTTTGCATATTACCGGCTGCTTGCCCTGCGGCAGGAGCTGGAGGAAACCATGCTGATGCTGACAAAGCTGAACCGGGATGGCTACCTCCGGGCGGAGCAGTCCGGTCAGGTCTCCGGAATCCCAGAGGACGGGGACTACACGCCTCTCGGGGCCGGGGAGGATGCCGTCACAGCCTCCGGCCTGACGGCAACGGAGGAGCCTGTCCGGCTGGTGCTGCTTTCGGATGTGCCGGAAGACGGCGAGAACGGCGGGGAGCAGCCCCCGGAAAATCCCGGCGGGGACCAGGAGCCCTCCGGCGGCACCGTAACCTACCCGGCGTCGGTTTCCGCCATTGCCGGCAGCACCATGATTCTGAGCATTACAACAACGCCTGTGGATCTGACCGCAATGGATGCGCAGACAGCCCTGAGCGTGCTTCCCACCCAGGCCATTTCCTATACCCATGACGGCGTCACGCCCATCACCGACATGGACGGCACCAGTCTTTCGGCTTCCGACCTGATGGCGGGAGACGTGCTGGTGATTACGGTAAGCGGGGATGCCGGCGGTAATTTCAGTATTGGTTCTATTCGCCGGGTTGTTTCGACCCAGCCGGAAACCCCCGAGGGTCCGTCTCAGGGCGGCTCCGGTATGTTCCCCGGCGGGATTACCATTCCGGGGGGTATTTCGATTCCCGGCGGCATGGGCGGCGGCGACGGCAGTTATGGCGCGGGCACCAGCCAGGAGGTCTACGATACGTACAGTACCGGCAAAACCACGGTGCTTACCATTACGCCCCAGGAGGAAATGACCATCTCCATCCAGGTGGATGAACTGGATGTGCTGTCCGTCAGGACGGGGCTGGGAGCCCAGGTCACTCTGGACGCCCTGGAAGGACAGTCCTTTGCAGGTATCGTCACTTCCATTGCCCGGGAGGGGGAGAATGAGGGCGGCAACACCAAGTTTGCCGTGGAGATCACCCTGCC
>CAMEIK010000081.1 GCA_945918315.1 uncultured Clostridia bacterium | reverse complement strand
ATCCCGAAGGGATTCCTTAATTGTCCATTGTCCATTGTCAATTGTCAATTAAATTTCAATTTAGCAGGCGATTGTGGAAAAACGATGCACGAATCTTTGATAATCAGATTGCGTACAGCAGTACGGCGAAGAATTGAAGGACGCTTCCCAGCACCACGAAAATGTGGAACACCGAGTGCATCCACTTGCGCTTGCTGCCGATGCCGTAGAGCACCGCGCCGATGGTGTAGGCGATGCCTCCCGACAGCAGAAACAGGAACCCGGGCAGAGTCAGCGCTTCCAGGGCCTGCCGGGCAAAGGGGATAATGGCCCACCCCAGGCCGATATAGCAGATCATGGAAATCACATTGTATTTCTTCAGGTCAATGGCGGTGAGGGTGGTGGCGATGGCAGCCATGACCCACTCAAAGGCGAAGAGCCCCCAGCCGAGGAGGGGGTACCGGGGCCGGATGGCGGACAGGACGATGACGGTATAGGTCCCGGCGATGAGAAAATAGATGGTACAGTGGTCAATCACCTGCATGACCTTTTTCCCCATGCCGGGCTTCAGGCCGTGGTAGACGCTGGACACGGTGTACAGCGCGATCAGGGAAGCTCCGTAGATGGCGGAGCCCACCACACCGTAAGGATTGTGACGGAGGGCGGCAAAGACCACGCACAGTGTCAGCCCCGCGATACCCAGGGCGCCGCCCACAATATGGGTGATGGTATTCATCCGTTCCTCGCCCCGGGAATAGTCCGGAAGCGCCCGGTCGGACAGCTTTGTACGTTTCATAAAGGGTTACCTTCCTTTTTGAGGGGATTGGGGCGGAGGCGGAGGGGCCTTTCCCCATGAGCAAGTATACCATGTTTTCCGAAAAAAAGAAGCCTTATTCCGGGGGACCCCCTCTACATGGGGGAGAGAGGGCGTTTCTATCCCCGGTAGAGGGAATTTCCCATTGACAAAACCCCTTGCCTCCGGTAAAATCGAAGGAAATTCGATAAAACGAAAGAAGAGGGAAGCGAATGAAAAAGACCCCCTTTGTGACCCTGGAAAAGATCCGGGAGATCACAAACACCATCCCCACCCCGTTTCACATTTACGATGAAGCCGGTATTCGGGCCAATGCCCGGGCCCTCCGGGAGGCCTTTTCCTGGAACAAGGGCTTTCGGGAGTATTTTGCCGTAAAGGCCACCCCCAATCCCTATATTCTGAAGCTCCTCTACGAGGAGGGTTGCGGCTGTGACTGCGCCACCTACACGGAGCTGCTTCTTGCGGAGGCGGTGGGGATCACCGGCCATGACATCATGTTTTCCTCCAATGTGACCCCGGAAAAGGATATGCGCAAGGCCCGGGAAATGGGGGCCTATATCAATCTGGACGACGCCACCTATGTGGATTTTCTGGCGGGCCTGGGCCCTGTGCCGGAGACGGTCTGCCTGCGGTACAATCCTGGCGGTTCCTTCAGCCTGGGCAATACCATTATGGACATGCCCCGGGACGCCAAGTACGGCATGACGGAGGATCAGATGGGCGGGGCCATCACCCGGCTGCAGAAGCTGGGGGTGAAGCACTTCGGCATTCACGCCTTCCTGGCCTCCAATACCACCACCAACGAGTATTACCCCGAGTTGGCAGCAAAGCTGTTCCGCCTGGCGGTACGGCTGAAAAACGCTACGGGAGCCCATTTTTCCTTTATCAATCTTTCCGGCGGCATCGGTGTGGACTACCGTCCGGAGCAGCCGGCCTGTGATATTCGCCTCATCGGCCAGGGTGTCCGGGAAAGGTACGAGCAGATTCTGACCCCTGCCGGAATGGACGATGTGGCCATTTTCGCGGAGCTGGGAAGGTACATGCTGGCGCCCTACGGGGAGCTCATTGCCACGGTGCTCCATCAGAAGCATATCTACCGGGAATATGTGGGCCTGGATGCCTGCGCGGCGGACCTGATGCGGCCTGCCATGTACGGCGCCTACCACCACATCACGGTCCTGGGCAAGGAGGACGCGGTGCTGGACCATGTCTACGATGTGACCGGCGGCCTGTGTGAGAACAACGACAAGTTTGCCATTGAGCGGAGCCTGCCGGAAATCCGGGTGGGGGATATTCTGGCCATCCACGACACCGGCGCCCACGGCCACTGCATGGGCTACAACTATAACGGCAAGCTCCGGGGGGCGGAGGTGCTGCTCCATCCCGATGGCAGCTTCCGGCTGATCCGCCGGGCGGAGACCCCCATGGATTACTTTGCCACCCTGGACTGCACGGAGTTTTCGTTCCACAACTGATACCCGGCATTTTGCACAAAACAGGATGTGCTTTTTTGGCTGGCAAAGGGCACTAGCAACAAAAAAAGTTCATGCAATTTCCTTTTCCCTATGGTATAATACCTGTGGGGACGGTGAGAGGAAGGTGACAATCCCAACCCGGTGTCTGCCGGAGGGCGTCCCAAGGAAACCGCGAAAGGAAGCTGCTTATGAACAATATCCTTTTTTTCCTGATGCCAAAGGCCATGTGCGCTTACTTATATGATGATTATACCATTCGTCAGGCCCTGGAGAAGATGGAGGCCGCGGGCTACACGGCAATCCCCATCCTGAACCGGCGGGGCGAATACCGGGGAGCGTTGACAGAGGGGGACCTGCTGTGGGCCCTGAAGAACATGTGTTATATGGACATCCGCCAGGCGGAGGCCCACCGGATTACGGAGATTTCCCACCGGAAGGAGTATGTCCCCGTCCGGGTCACTACCTCCATGCACGATCTCATTGACCGGGCGTCTACACAGAACTTTGTTCCCGTGGTGGATGACAAGGATGCCTTTATCGGTATCGTCACCCGCCGCTCCATCATTAAATATTGTCGGGAAATGCTCTTTCCCGAGGATTAAGGCAACACCGCACAAATGCGTCTGCGGATCTCAGCGGATCTTTTGCACCGGTTCTACAGTTTCAAAAATGGGAAATACATACAGTATTCCCTCATTTTTGAAACTTTGAACCGGCACAAAATCTCTCGCTGAGCTTCCTTGCCGATTTATGCGGTGTTGCCTTAACCCACAGGGTTTTCCGGATCCATACCCATGGCCCTGGGCTGCTCAAGTGTCCGGGCTGTTGTCAGAAGGATCGATAGGAATCGGAAATACATCAAGGCCACCGATGCTTTATCGGCGGCCTTGATTTTTTGCTGTCTTTTCCTGGGAGAGGGACGGGAATGCCGGTTACTTCACGATGAAGCCGGCGGGGAGCTTCCAGGAGCTGTTGGAATAGTAGAAGGTAACGGAGGTCATCAGATACTCCCCGTTGTAGTACATGCAGGTGGAGCTGCCGCCGTCCAGGTTGGCGGCGTTCACCGCGCCGTACTGGGTCATGATCTCAATGAGGTCGGCGGCGGAGGCACCCAGGTGGCCGTTCTTGCCCCGGCCGTCGGTAACCAGCAGGAGCACGGAGCCGTCGGCGCACTGACCGATGGCGGTGCGGGGATTCAGGCCGCTGCCCACGCCGTTCATGCCCCGGGGATTGCCATTGATGATCAGCTGGACAAAGTGGTTGTTGGCGTCGCTGCTTTCCTCCTGGAAGGTAACGGCGTCCCGGATGCCCTTCTCATCCACCAGAGCTTCCAGCTGAGCAGGGGTCATGCCGTCCACATCGATGATCTGCAGGATGTTGTCGTTGTCAAAGCCCACCAGAACCAGGCCCGGGTATTCGTTGGGCTTGTTGTACTGAATTTCGCCGTTGCTGACAATGACGCCGTAGGGCCGGCCGCCGGAGTTGTTGGTGGAATTGTAGATGCCGCCGTTGATGGCCGCGATGGCGCCGCTCTGCTTCGCCAGCTCCTCCAGCGTCACGCCGGTTTCCCGCCAGGGGTAGATGGTGGCCAGACTGATCCGGGAGGGATCCCGGACCTTAATCAGCTTGGCGGTGTAGGATCTTCCGGAGAGTTCAATGACCTCCAGGTCCTGAGCCTCCGCTTCCTCCTGGGCATCCTCAAAGGGCTCAAAGGTAATGAGGCCCGTGTTTACCTCCTCCTCCAGCTTTACCATGGAGTTGCCGTTTACGATTTCCTGAACTTCGGCGGCAGGGACAAACCAGGAGACCAGGAATTTCAGCTGCCCGGTTTCCAGCAGCGTGGTGACGAAGGTGCGCTTAGCGCTGGGGGAGGTGGAGCCGCAGATCATCTTCAGGGACAGAAACAGGGTTCCCGCGAAAACCACCACCACGGTCAGCACCACGGCCAGAAACCGCAGCAGATGCTCGCCGAAGGTGGGCTTGCGGTATTTTGTCCGGCGGGACGGCCTGGCTGCCGGCTGGGCGGAATTCCGGGGCTGCTGTGCCGGCTCCCCGGGGCGGCGCCGCTGGCGGGGCGCTTCAAATTTTCCTCTCATGGCCCGCCTCCTTACAGAATTTCACGGTAATCGGCCAGGTACCAGCGGGAGTTGCCGCTGCCCGTGCCGTCGTATTTTACGAAATAAAAGGTGGAGTTTACCACATCCTTCACTTCTTCTCCGGTGCGGGTCAGCACCAGGGTCTTTTCCAGCCGGATGTCGCAGGAGAAGCAGGTGTCGGAGTAAACCACATAGTTGGAAATCTGCTCCACCTGGAAGGGCGGGGTTTTCAGGTAGTGGTTGCTGGTAAAGGTGATGTCCTGACCGGTGGCCCATTTCCAGGCCACATCCTGCAAATAGGAGCCCTTGATCAGGTAGGGCTCTATCTGACCGTAGCCGTTGTTGGGGCCGGACAGATCCTGGGTCATCAGCAGGCTCCAGAGCTTTGCCACTGCCAGAGGGTCAATATCCACGGAGAGGGGCAGGGTGTCCTGACCGGCAAAATTCCCGGCAATGGTAACCTTCCTGTCCTCGATGGTAAAGTTCACTTCCTTGCCGCTGCCGTCGAGAATCCGGAAGTCCGGCTCCCCGGAGAGAATGCGCAGGGTGTAGGTGGCAATGTCCGGCAGATCCGGGCAGTATTCCTTCACGTATTTCAGCTCCTCCATGGGCTTCAGGGAGGCGGCCTCCAGAGAAACGGGCTCCACTCCGCAGATGGTATAGCTTGCGGGGATGGTGACCTGATAGTCCGTAAAGGTGGGCAGATTTTTCTGGTCATAGGGAACGCTGTTGCCCAGGATGTCGCAGATTTCCACATTCAGGGGGACCAGGCTCCGGACATAGTAGGAAGCCTTTCCGTCGGTGATCTGCCCCTGCAATACCTCCCCGTTGCTCTTTACAATGACGGAGGCGGGGGCGTTGAGCCGGAATTCGTAGCCGAAGACATCCATTTTTTCCACGCTCCACCGGTCCAGGGTGAAGATCAGCAGGCGGCTCTCCTGCCCCACATGGTTCAGCGTAACCGATGCCACCTTGCAGCCGTTGCTGAGCACGTGGAAGGTTTTTTTGGAGGAATCCACCAGGCTGTGATCTTCCAGGAAGGTAATGGAGCTGGCAAGGAAGTCCTTTTTGAATTGGGCCACATCCTCCTCGGAGGCGTTCCACTGGCTGCGCATGGTGTCCAGAGACACGATGTCCTCAAATTGGCTCCCGGCTTCCGGATGGCGGAGCTTTTCCAGCTGAACGGCCAGGATATTTTCCGGCTGGGAGGCCTCGTACTCTTCCAGAGCGCTGTGCACATACCGCAGCGTCCAGGCGGCCAGGCCCAGCAGCACCATAAGAATCAGCAGATAGGGGCCGATAAAGGGGCGGGGTTTTTCCTTTTGGGGCGGACGGAAGCTGGAATTCACCGGCGGCTGCCGCTCCGCGTTTTCGCGTCGTTCTTTCATGGCAAGTCCTTTCCATGTTGGTATCGTTCCGAAAGCTGTTGTTTCTGTTTCGGCTTTGAAAGCAAAGGGACAAATCGGGAATTTAATTGACAATGGACAATGGACAATTAAGGAATCCCTTCGGGATGATTATAAAAAG
>CAMEIK010000080.1 GCA_945918315.1 uncultured Clostridia bacterium | reverse complement strand
AATACCGGCAGCAATGAACACGCCCCCGGTCCCGCCGGGAACAACCATCACGCCGATGACCACAACGATGTCATTGTGAAGGTTACCGGCTCCGGCACGGACTATACCCTTTCCGCTTTCTATGATGGTATTCCGCTGCAGGAGCTGGGAGATTCCATTCCCGTCACCATGCAGGCTCAGCTGGACCCCAGCTGGAACAAAGAACACCTCTTTGCCGTCTTCCTGGATGAAAATGGCGAACCGGTTGCTGTCAGGGTGCGTTACAATGCCGAAACCGGGGAGCTGGAGTTTGAAGCTCCCATGCTGGGTGATTTCCGGCTGATCTGCTTCGGCTGGGAGGGCACGGACTTTGAAAGCCCGGAATTCCTGGAAGCCCTGAAGAAAGTTCTCGGTTGACACTTCCGAAAGGAGGTAACCTATGGAAAACTACGATATCTGCGTGATTTCGACACCGGAGGATGCCGCTGTCGCGGAAATCCTGGCCGACAGCATCCGCTCCTACCGCCTGCCCCGGAATGTTCAGCTTCCCGATCCCAGCCTGGACTACCGCCGGATCTATGTGGACAGCACAGGCTCCGATTTTGACGACCCCGTTAAGCTCCTGCTGGATCACGCCCGGTATCTGGTGGTGATCTGTTCCCCGGATGCCAAGAACTCCAACGCAATAAAGGGTCGGCTGACCTACTTCCGGCATTTCTGCCGGAATGAGAACATTGTTGCCGTCATTGTCCGGGGAGAGCCCGCGGACGCCTTCCCAGAGAGCTTCATTGAGCGCAAGACTGTCCGGCGGATCCTGCCGGACATGCGCGTGGTGGAGCGGGAAGAAACCATCGAACCGGTGGCCGCTGACCTCCGGGGGGACACTCCCGCCCGGCGCAAGCAGCTTCTGCGCTATGAGACCGTCCGCATAACCGCCTCCGTTCTGGGCCTGCACCCGGACACCCTGGAGCAGCGGCAGCACCGCAGACGTCAGGCTGCCATTCTGGCAGCGGCCAGCGCGGTGTGCGGCGTACTGCTGGTGATTTCCGTTCTGTTCCTTCGCCTGGGGCTCATTGCCCGAAACGAGGGCCGGATTGCGCAGGCCCAGACACAAAAGAGTGTGGAGGTAGCCCAGCGTCTGACCCGGGAACTGCCCGAACTGTTTGCCGACGACCCGGAGGCCCTCGGCTACATTCAGGAGGCCATTGACCATGCCCAGTCTGCCCTGGAGGGCATTGCCCAGGGTACTCAGGAGGGATCGTAATGGCACAGGAATTTCAGTATGATGTCTTTCTCAGCTACCGGCACAAAAACTTAGACAGCGTCATTACCCAGAAGACCTTTCATTTCCTGGAAAGCTACCGTCTGCCCGCCTCTCTGCGGCGCAAGGGCCATCCGGACATCCGCAGAGCTTTCCGGGACACGGAAGAGCTTCCCGTCAGCCGGATCCTTACAGACACCATTGACAATGCCCTGCGGTCTACCAAGTGTCTTCTTGTGGTCTGCTCCACCGATACCCCCAGCTCCGAATGGGTGGACCGGGAGGTCTCAACCTTTATCGAGCTGGGCAGAGCGGAGCACATCTTTCCCCTGCTGATTTCCGGCGATCCGGAGGTCTCTTTTCCCCCCAGCCTGAAGCAGGTGCCCGATATTATGGACCGGGTTATGGACATCCGTACACCGGGCAATTCCGTCAGGAAGATGGTTGCCAAGGAAGACCCCGGACTGCTGAAGATTATCGCGGATGTTACCGACTGTTCCCTGCCCGAACTGCAGCGGGAACACAGTCTCCGAAAAGCCAGGCGCTTTGTGATAAAAGCAGCCATTGCCGCGGCAGCGTTCTTCCTGGCAGGCGCCGTGTCCCTGGGGCTGATGCACCAGGCCAGAGATTACCGGGACCGTGCCCAGGCAGCGGAAAAGAGCTCCATGCGGGTTTTGCAGGAGCTGACCTACGGCCTGCCGGACAGGCTCACCGGTGTCCCCGGGGCCTATTCCAAAATTGCCGGAATCCTGGAGGAAAACGCCCGCCAGATCAACGACATCCTGCTTCTGTCCACGGACAAGACCGGTGCCCAATATGAGGTTGCCGCCAACTACGAAAAGCTGGCCACCGCCATGAGTGTTCTGGGAAGCTATACGGAAGCCGGCCGCTATCAGCAGCAGGCGATTGATGTCTACACTGCTCTCTGTGAGGAAAGCGGCGACTATGCCCCCTTGGCTTCCGCCCTGAATAATTACGGTAAGGTCCTCAACGAATCCGGGCGCTTTCAGGAAGCCGCCGATGCCTTTCGGGAAGCAATCACCCTCCAGCAGAAAACCGGGGAAGACCCGGTAACCCTGGCCGCCATGCTGTCCAACGCGGGAGCCAACGCCATCCAACTGGGCTTGGAGGACGATGCCATCACGTATTTTCAGGAATGCGAACAGCTCCTGTCCGCCGCAGATGACAGCGACTATTCCACACTGGCCACCCGTGCGGACTGCGCTTACAACCACGGCGCTCTGCGCTTCCGTCGGGGCGAATACAGGGAAGCCCAGGACCTGCTTTCCCGTGCCGTGGCGGATTATGACAGGCTTTCTCAACGGGTTGACTCTCCCCAGAACCGGAATTCCCTGTCAAAAGCCTTGTCCGGCCACGCGCTTTGTCTGTCCGACCAGGGTCTTTACGAGGAAGCCATCGCCGACTACCGGCAAGCCATCGCCATCTCCCGGGAACTGGCCGAGGACGCGGAAAACACCGATGCCCTTTCCACCCTGGCGGACCTGTACAACAACTGCGGCGTGTGTCTGAACACCCAGGGGAAATACCCGGATGCCGGTCAATACTTCACCTCTGCAGCGGAGCTCTACGGACAGATTTATGAGAAAACCGGCACCGCCGCGGACGCCGCTGTCTATGCCGCCGCTCTGCTGAATACCGGCGAGAACGCTTTCAAGGCCGGTGATTATGAACGGTCCAGGGCATTCTTCCGGCAGGGATTGGATGTTTTCGATGGTGCTGCCCAGCAGCTGGGGGACAGCTACACCGCTCAGTTCTATGCCTGGCAGTCCTATGACCTGCTGATTCACGCCAGGAACTACACCGCGGCTGTGGACAGCGGAATCAAAGCCGTCCGGCTCCAGCCCGGCGATGTACTGGCAAATATCAACCTGGGCTACGCCTGTCTGTATGCCGGCTACTACGATGACTGTGACCTGCTTCTGACCTGGGCGGCAGGGCTTGGCGAAGGAGTCGCGGATGCCATCCGGCTGGATCTGAAGGCCCAGGAAGCGGCAGGCCTTTTCAGCGATCACACCGAAGCGCTGCTGGCCCTCCTTCCCTGAATATACCGTGATACCCCAAAACGGACGGGACCGCGCCTTTGCGGTTCCGTCCGTTTTAGGGCTTTCGCCTTTTTTTGATAAAAATTTTTTCATTTTTCATTGACAAGTAGATTGTTTGTCAATATAATTGTGAAAAAGGTGAAAGGGGTTGGTAGTGTGCTGCTATGTAATACTGTGCGTTCGACCCTCTTTCTTCATTTTATTCATAACGACGGACCTACTGCCCCCTAAATTCGGCAGGAGGTCCTTTTTTTGGAGGAACGAATATGATCCCTAATTGGAACCAGGTCAATATTGTACCCGAATTCTGCGATCAGGGCGTGGATTGCTACCGGCTGGTGGGCGGCAATTTCCTTAACGAATACTTCATCGTCTCCGAAGCGGAAACCAGGAAGCTCATGAATCATCCCGAGGTGGTGGGTTACGAGGTGTATGCCTCCCTGCTCAATTCCACTTCTCAGATGCTCTATTACCTCAAGGAGCAGCGGAAGATCACCTCCGCCAACATTCTCTCCATTCTCCGTGGGGCCCTCAACTATCCTCTGGAGGAAAGCTGCTACCGGGAGCACATCCGCGTCCACGACATCAGCTTCCTGTCCAGTGAGCGGGTGTTCAATGAAGCCGGAGAGATGACCGGTCTGGCCATCAAATACAGCAAGCTTACCATGGTTCCCAACAGCACCCTGATGATCGGCGACATTATCGCCTCCGGTGAGACCCTTGTCCAGAGCCTGCGGTATGTGACGGACTACTACCGCTCCCAGGGCGCGCGGCTTCGCAACATTGTTCTGTTTACCATCGGCGGGACCCGGGGTATTGAGCTTCTGGAAAAGCTTACCAAGGAAATCCGGGAATACTGGCCGGACTTTGAGGGCTTTATCACGGTGTACTATGAGGGCATTTTCAGCTGCTACGAGCCGGGAGACCTGGGCGTCTCCGGCATTAACCGGGCCCTCATCGATTTCTACTGGAAGGGCGGCATTATCGCCCCCGCCTTCCGCCGCCAGACCCTGTCCATGCGGGATCCGCTGTTTGAAAAATGCACCATCTACGACGGCGGTGCCCGGCGTTATGAGATCCATGAGCACATTGAAGAGGTTCTGGAATTCTGGAACGGCATTCTGGCCCGGGCAGATATCATCGATAAGCAGGCCCTGCTGGAGGAAAAGCTGGGCCATAAGCTCCCCATCTCCTATGAGGATTGGGTGCGAGAGAGCCACTACGAAATGTTGGATGAGCGGGAAACCCGCTGGCTGTATCAGCAGGAGAAGGGCTTCGTGGAAAGTCTCAAGGAGGTTTCCCTGAAGCAGATTGCTCTGCAGCGGATCGAGGAGTTTACCGCCACCCTGCGTAAATATATACTGTAAAAGAGAGGTATTCGTATGAAAGAGGCAAAACAAAAAGTGGATGTTGACTATGCGGAATCCGCGGTGCCCCAGAGCGCGCGCCGGGGTATCATCACCATGTTCATGATCATGCTGGGCTTCACTTTCTTCTCCGCAAGTATGTGGGCCGGCCAGGAACTGGCAGACGGACTGGATCTGGGCGGATTTATTGCCTCCCTGATTCTGGGCGGTGTGATTCTGGGCCTGTACACCGGACTTCTGGGGTATGTGGGCGCTGACTCCGGCCTGAGCCTGGATCTTCTGTCCCGGAAGGCCTTCGGCGTTAAGGGCTCCTATCTGCCCTCCGCCATGATCTCTTTCACCCAGATCGGCTGGTTCGGCGTTGGTGTTGCCATGTTTGCCATCCCCGTTGCCAAGGAACTGCTGGGCGGCAGCACAGCGGCAGAGTGGGCACTGGTTGTAGTTGCCGGCATTGCTATGACCGCCTCCGCCTATTTCGGCATCAAGTCTCTGACCATCGTCAGCTACATTGCGGTTCCCCTGATCGCGATTCTGGGCACCGTGGCCATGATTCTGGCCGTTGTCCGGGGCGACGGCACCCTGGTTGATCAGTTCGCCAAGTCCAGCGGCACCCTCACCGTCATTGGCGGCGCGGGCCTGGTGATCGGTTCCTTCGTCTCCGGTGGCACCGCCACCCCCAATTTCACCCGCTTCGCCAAGAACGGCAAGGTGGGCGCCATCACCACCGTGGTTGCCTTCTTCCTGGGCAACTCCCTCATGTTCTTCTTCGGCGCCGTGTCCTCCGTGTATGTGGGCGGCAACGACATCTTTGAAGTGATGCTGAACCTGGGCCTCTTTTATATGGCCGTTCTGGTGCTGGGCCTCAATATCTGGACCACCAACGACAACGCCCTGTACTCCGCAGGTCTGGGCCTTGCCAATATCTTCGGTCAGAAGAAAAAGCCCATGGTCCTGATCTCCGGCGTCATCGGCACCGTTGCCGCTATCTGGCTGTACTGGAACTTCTGCGGCTGGCTGAATATCCTCAACTGCACCCTGCCTCCCGTGGGCATCATTCTGGTTCTGAGCTACTTCCTGAACCGGGAGGCCTACAAAACCATGGAAACTACCCAGCAGGTCAACTGGTTTGCCGTCATCGGCGTGGTTCTGGGCGCCGTCGTCGCCAACCTGATCCACTGGGGCATTGCCTCCATCAACGGCATGGTCATTGCCGCTGTGTGCTACCTCATCGGCCACTTCGTC
>CAMEIK010000079.1 GCA_945918315.1 uncultured Clostridia bacterium | reverse complement strand
TCCCTTTATTCGCCGATCACATCGATCTGGCAGCAGCTCATGGTGGCCAGGGCCGCGTGATGGGTGGCGGGGCTAACCCCGGCGCAGCACCGGGCATCCACCGTGATGGCGGCGTCGGGGAAGGCTGCCCGAAGGATGAGGGCATTGGACACCACGCAGATGTCCGTGCACAGTCCCACAATCTCGATCTCCGGCGATTCCCCGGGAAATGTTTCCCGCAGAATCCGGGGCACCTCAAAGGAACCGAAGGTATTTTTCAGAACCGCAATGTATTCTTTTCCCTCCAGGGCCTTCTCAATCTCCCCGTCCAGGGCATGGCCCGGGGTTCCTTCCACACAGTGAACCACCGGAAGCTTTTTCCCCTCCAGGGTGTCCATATAGTTTTCGGAATGGGTGTCATAGGTCACAATCATACCATCCCCGTCAAAGGTCCGGATTTTCTCCGCCACATTGGGAACGATGGCAGCCGCTTCCTTTGATCCCAGCGCCCCGTCCACAAAGTCCTTCTGCATATCTACGACGACCAGTATTCTTTTCATGTTTCTTCCTTTCCTGTTTCCTTGTTTATGCCCCGTCCGCATCATCTTCTTTCGGAATCAGCCGCTTTTCATACATAACTTCCTCCGCGCCATAGGCGGTCTGGGCCTTTCCGGTGAGGGAAAAGCCGTGCTTTTCATAAAAGCGTCTTGCCCGGCTGTTTTCCGCAAATACCCACAGGATCACCCGGTTAAAGCCCGCCCGGGTCATTTCCGCCAGTGCCCGCTCCAGCATGGCGGAGCCATAGCCTCGGCGCCAGCCCCCCGGCAGGCTGTGAATACAGATCAGCTCCGCCGTATCGTCACCCAACGCAGACCGGTTTCTCCCCCAGGCGGTGATGCCGTGGGGACTGCCGTCAACGGATTCCAGCGCCACCCGGATTTCCGGGTTCTTCAGCACCCGGGCATACATTTCCTCCGCTGTCCGGCTGTCCGTCAGCCGGGTCAGGGTATCCGCGGGGAGGATGTCCCGGAATGCTGCTTCCCAGGATCGGGTCTGAATCAACGCCAGCACCCTCTCGTCTCCGGGAACCGCGTCCCGGATGGTGACGGCGGGAGGCGCTGTCCCGGACTGCCCCTCCGGTTTCCCGCCGGCAGGCATCTGCCGGGTCAGCACATTGGAAACAACCTGTTTCTGTTCTCCCAATTCCTCAAAGAACATTTCGTAGTTTTCATCGAAACGGAAGCCGCATTTTTCGATGGTTTTCCGGGAGGCAGTATTCTCCGCAAAGTAATCCGCGAAAATACAGTCGAACCGTTCCAGCAAAAACGCGTCCATGGTCAGCAGAGTTTCCGTCCCGAAGCCCCGGCGGCAGTAACGCCTTCCGATGAGGAATCCGATCCCGACGCACTGCTTGTCTTTCAGCTCCGGGTTATCCGTCCTGTATTTGTGAACATGGTAGTAGCCGATGCATCTGTCTTCCAGCAGGATCGCCACAGCGGTATTGTATTGTGTCAGGCCATTCCAGAAGCGCTCAAATGCTTCCTCCGTCTGCACAGGAGGAAAGCCCGCTGGGCGCGTCGTCTCCGGTTCCTGTAAAATGGGATAGAGAAAGGGTTTGTCCTCCTGCCGGAGCAGGCGAAAGGTCAGATTCTGAGAATAGAGGGTTCTGCTTTCCATGCCGATCATCGCGTTTTTCTCCTTGCGGCCCGTTTACCGTCATTATAGTAAATGGGCGGGTACTCGTCAACCGCTTTTTCGACCCACCGATGTTCCATTGCAAAGGAAACGGGGCAGTGCCCGGAAGGCGCTGCCCCATCCATTCACTTGAAAACCGGTTTATTTCGCGGCCAGACGGCGAGCCTTGGCTTCCATCTTGTTTCTCACCACGTCCAGGGTAACAGCAGCCACGATGACGGCGCCGATGACCACATACTGCAGGGCCTTGGGCGCCTGCATGGAGTTCAGGCCGTTGCGGATGGTAGCCATCAGCAGAGCGCCGATGAGGGTGCCCCAGATGGTGCCCTTGCCGCCGGAGAAGGAGGCGCCGCCAATAATACAGGCAGCGATGGCCTCGGTGTCGAAGGTCGCGCCCTCGGTGGGAGAGGCGGTGCCGATACGGCCGCAGAGAACGATACCCGCAAGGCCGCACATAAAGCCGGACAGGGTGTACACGAAGGTCAGCACATTCTTACTGCGGATGCCGGAGAGCCGGGCTGCCTCGGGGTTGCCGCCCACGCAGTAAATCTGACGGCCCAGAGCGGACTTGTTCAGGAACACATGGAAGCAGCAGTAGGCAATGAGCACCAGCAGGAAACTCACCGGGAAGCCGAATCCGAACAGGGTCTTGTCACCCAGGAACAGAACGGCGTCAATGCCCTTGTTGTTCAGGCCGATAGGCGTGGAGGAGGTGATCAGCAGAGCGATGCCCCAGATCATGTTCTTCATACCCAGGGTGGACACGAAGGGATGGGGAAGCTCCAGTCGGGTCAGCAGCGTGCCGTTGACAAAGCCCACAAAGGTGGAGGCCAGAACACCGCCCAGAATCAGGGCAATGGGATTTGTAATACCGAACCGCTGGACAAGAACGCCCACCACACAGGAGCACAGCACGGTATTATAGCCCACGGACAGGTCGATACCGCCGGTGATCAGGCAGACCAGCATACCGGAGGCGATCAGGCAGTTAATGGATGCCTGCTTCAACAGGATCATCAGGTTGCCCACGGTGAAGAAGCTGTTGGACGCCAGGCCGAAGAAGAGGAGCAAAAGGGCAAGGGCCAGTAGTGTACCCATTTTGGAAAGAACGGTCGATAAGGAGCTTTTCTTTCCGTTAGCTTTTATTTCCGCAATCTTATTCATCTAGTTTTCCTCCCCAAGCGGCTTTCATGATAGATTCCTGATTGAAATATTGACTGTCACGGTCCACGGTTGCCATGACCCGGCCTTCCCGCATGACCACCACGGTGTCCGACATGGCCAGGATCTCCGGAAGCTCGGAGGACACCATGATGACACATTTCCCGGCTTTCACCAGGGCGTTCATGACATTGTAGACCTCAATTTTCGCGCCGACATCAATGCCGCGGGTCGGTTCGTCGAAAATAAAAATCTCGGAATCGGAGTTCAGCCATTTGCCGATAACCACCTTCTGCTGGTTGCCGCCGGAAAGCTGGCTGACTACCTCCGCGGTAGAGGGTGTCTTGATCCGCAGCTCCTGGATGTTCTGCTGGCTAGTATCCTCGATTTTCTTATGATCCAGCAGGAAGCGCTTCTTAAAGCCTTTCATATTGGCAAGGATCAGGTTGGTATTCACAGCCTGGGAAAGCACCAGGCCCTGGCCCTTCCGGTCCTCGGTCAGGAAGGCGATCTTTTTTCGGATGGCATCCTTGGGAGAGCGGATTCTGACCTGGGCACCCTGGACATAGACCTCGCCGCTGTCCAGAGGATCCGCGCCGAAGAGGGCCCGCATGGTTTCGGTGCGGCCCGCGCCCACAAGACCCGCAAAGCCCAGAATCTGGCCGGAATAGGCCTTGAAGCTCACATCGTAAAGCACGCCCGCGCTGCACAGGTTCCTGGCTTCCAGGAAAACCTCACCCTTGGTGCCGAATTCCTTGGGATACAGATTGGCAAGGGACCGGCCCACCATGGCCTGAATCAGGGATTCGTTGGTGAAATTGCAGGTGTCATCGGTGCAGATGTGCTCGCCGTCCCGGATGACGGTGACCCGGTCGCAGAGCTCAAACAGCTCCTCCAGCTTGTGGGAGACGAACAGAATGGCAATTCCCTTTTCCTTCAGGGTGCGGACGGTTTCCATCAGCTGCTCCACTTCCCGCTCGCCCAGAGAGGATGTGGGTTCGTCCATGATAATGAGCTTGGCGTTCAGGGAAAGGGCTTTGGCGATTTCCACCATCTGCTGAAGGCCCATGCCCAGCTTACCTGCCTCCGTATGGACGTCCACCTCGGAGTGGCCCAGGGCATCCAGGGCCATCCGGGCTTCCCTGTCCATCAGCTCATAGTCCAGAAGCCCGTTCTTTTTCTTGATTGTATGACCCATAAAGATGTTGTCCGTTACGGACATCAGCTTTACTATATTCAATTCCTGATAGACGCAGGCTATGCCCGCTTCCCGGGAGTCAATGGGAGAAGAAAACTTCTTCTGCACTCCCCGTACATAAATTTCTCCCTCATCCGGCTTATGTACGCCGGTAAGTACCTTAATCAGAGTGGATTTCCCCGCGCCGTTCTCGCCGATCAGTCCGTGAATCTCACCGGGCCGGATGGCGATGGACATATTGCGCAGAGCCACAACACCGGGGAATTTCTTGGTAATTCCCCGCAGCTCAACAATGTATTCGCTCTGGCTCATCCTGCTTCCTCGCTTCCCTTTTTTCGGACAGGCGACACTGTCCGCAGTTATACCATCGGAGGGCAGGTGGAAGCCTGCCCTCCGGCGAAAGTCAAGTAGGTACTATGTATCAGCCCGCGTTCTCTTTGGTGATCAGCTTGGCAGCGACAGAGATACCAGCCTCAACAGCGTTGCCCTTGGCAGCCTCGTAGGCGGCCTTCACAGCCTGGTAGCCCATGTCGTAGGGCTGCTGAGCGACGGTACCGGCCAGGTTGCCGGCCTTGATCTCGTCGATGGCGGACTGGTTGCCGTCGAAGCCGATGATCATGATGTCGGTCCGGCCGGCAGCCTTGCAGGCCTGCAGGGCGCCCAGAGCGGAGTCATCATTGTGGCAGCAGACAGCCTGCACTTCGGGATTGGAGCCCAGGATGGCTTCCATGGCAGCCTGCGCGCCGGAGGTGGTGTTGTCGCCGGACATCTCAACGATGACGGAGGCACCGCCGGCTTCCAGGCCCTTCTTATAGCCGGAACGACGCATGTTGGAGGTGTTCTCGCCTTCCTGACCGTAGATGATGGCAGTCTTGGCGCCGGGGATCTGCTCGGCTACGTAAGTCCCGCCGATGGCAGCGGCATCTTCGTTATAGGTGCCGACGAAAGCGGTCTTGCCGGCCAGGTCCGCGTCGGTATCCACGAACACAACGGGGATCTTCTTGTCAACAGCGGCCTTCAGCTTGGCGGCGGCAGCGGTGCCGTCGTTGGGAGCGCAGACGATGGCGGAAATGCCGGAAGCGATCTGCTGCTCAATAATGGTGCACTGCTCGTCAATATCAGCCTCGGTCTGTGCGCCGAGAACGGCGACCTCAATGCCCAGGTCCTTGGCGGCGGCGTCGCAGCCGTCCTTGACCTTGCCCCAGTACTCAGAGTTCAGCGTCTTCAGAACCACAGCGATCTTAACCTTGCCGTCATCCTTCTTGCCGCAGCCGGCGAACATGCACGCGATCATGGTGATTGCCAGAACAATTGCGATGATTCTTTTCATTTTTTGACACTCCTTTTCGTTTTTCACCGTATTCAGTGATATGCAATTCAAATGCATTGCTGCCTTCAAATCACAACAGTAGTATAGGACGGTTGCACAAAAAAGTCAAGCAAAAATCATCCGTTTTTCAGCATTTTGTTAACCGTGCACAACCGACATAGCTAAAAACTGGTGAGGTCACCAAATTAGGGAACTTAAAGTAAATTTTTAGTAATTTTATTGTAAAATCTACGCAATACCGTCAGTATTTCAGTACATTTTTACAGAAAATTCATAAGTTCTGAAAGAGCTGCATGAAGCTGTGGAATACTTCTGAAACAAATTCACTCCGGGAGGCTATGGAAAAAACCATATTTCGCGCGTATTTCCGGGATTTGACGGAAATTATGCGTATTATTTCCGGAATCCTGCAGAAATGAATATTTCTCAAAAATATGCATATTTATACATATTTTGACAGGTATCTTCGCTTTTCAGGCCTGGGAGGGAGCGCTTCAAAAAAACAAAAAGGCCGCCCTGTTTGACGGTAGCTTTTTCCCGCCGGTGTGCTATAATAAGGGCAACACCGCACAATTCGGCAAGAGCCGGTGGCG
>CAMEIK010000078.1 GCA_945918315.1 uncultured Clostridia bacterium | reverse complement strand
GAGGCACTCCCCTAAAAGAGCACAGGAAAGAGAAAAGGAAGAAATATGATATACGGAATTCTTGCCGCGATTTATGGAACGCTGATAAGCGTTCAATCCGCATTCTGCGCAAACCTGACAGAAAGCTACGGCAACTGGTTTTCTACTGTTGCCGTACACCTCAGCGGTCTTCTGGTGCTGACCCCCTTTTTTCTCGCGAAACGTATCCGGAAGACCGGAGTTGCCCCCTGGTACCTGTACCTGGGCGGTGTCATCGGTGTGGGCAATGTCTTATTTTCCAACTACGGCATTGTTCACCTGGGACTGACCAACAGCAATATGTTGATGCTGCTGGGCGAAATCAGCTTTGCCACAATCTTAGACTGCTTCGGCTGGCTCGGGATTCAGCGCCGGCGGCTCACCTCCATGAAATGCGCAGCCATTGCCGTTATGCTTCTGGGTGTAGGTTCCATTATTCTCCTGTCCGGTCAGAGCGCAGTACACTTTTCCATTCTTGCCGTGGCATCTTCTCTGATGCGGGGAATCAGCATAGTCATCTTTCGGCAGCTCAACGGCCAGCTCAGCGTCCGTTCAGGCACCGGCTTTGCAACCTATATGAACTATGTTACGGGCCTTTTGGCCTCAGCGGCCATATTCGCCGCACTGGGTTTCCCCATGCAGACGGCCTTTCCGGCAGCAGATGTGCCGGTTTGGACTTATTTCTGCGGTGCCATTGGCTGCTGCGGGATCTTCCTGTGCAACCTGGCGTCTCCGAAGCTTTCCGCCCTTACCATGTCTTTGCTGGCGTTTCTCAGTCAAACCGTTACGGGGATTGTATTTGACCTTCTGTGGGGCACATTGTCCCTCCCCACCGTTATCGGCTGCGCCATTGTGTCCGCAGGTATGATCATCAACCTGCTGGCAGAGCGAACCGGCCGGAAAGCTTTGTCCTGAAAAAGCAGAAAGAACGCGTCTTCTTCCCGATTTGGGGGAGAACACGCGTTCTTTTTTTCCATTATTCCACGGATTTCAAAGCCTCTGCCATATTGATCTTTTCCAGCCTGAAATAGAAGAACAGATCCACCAGCAGCGCGGTAAGAACCGTAAGCACCACAGACCACAGATAGGACGGTCCCAGCAATCTTGCCCGGAACCAGACAAAATCAATTCTGATCTGGTCGATCACAAAGGCAAGCAGCAGCTTTCCCATAGGCAACCCCAGAACGGTGCCCATGCCGCACAGGGCCAGATTTTCCTTAAAGACATACATTCCCGTCTCCGTGGCGGTAAAGCCCAGCACCTTGATGGTGGCAATCTCCCGGATCCGCTCATTTATATTAATGTTCGTCAGATTATAAAGAACCACAACCGCCAAAAGCGCGGCGCAGAAGACAACCACCATAACCACCAGATCCAGGGCATCCATCATGCCGCCGACCATGGATGCCAGTTCCTCATTCACGGATACACTCATTACCCCGTCCAGACCGCTGATCCGCGCGCCGGCAGAATAGGCATCCGCTCCCTCCGGGATGGTCACAAACGCCATCTGACTTTCGGGAGCCTCACCCCACTGGGTTTCCAGGGTGGAAGCATCCACAATGGCATAGTTGTAAACATAGTTTTCATAGATTCCGGAAACAGTGGCATCTATCCTTCGCATATCCGGGTCCCGGAGTGTCACCCGGTCCCCTACCCGGATATTCATGGCTTCCGCCGCTCCCACGGACAGAAGCACCTCGTTTTCACCCGGAAAGGCGACCTCTGAGGAGCCTTTGCGCAGGTTCTGATACTGAAGCAGTTCATCCGTGGCAGCAATCAGATAAATATCCTTTGTCGTACCGCCCCCATCCAGTTCCATGCTGGTCTGGTAGAAAAACATGGCCCCCTCCCCATCGGAGAGCTCACCAAGAAACTCCTCCTGCTGTTCTGGCGTCCTGCCATCCTGGAAATAAACCGTCATGTCATAAAGACTGACTTCCCGGAACTGGGTGTCCGCGATATGCACGATAGTATCCCGGATGCCGAAGCCCGTAAGAAGCAGCGCGGTACAGCCACCGATGCCCAGAAGCATCATAGCAAGACGCTGGTGATACCGGAAAATATTGCGAACCGTCACTTTATTCAGGAAGCTGACTTTATTCCACAGTTTCAGCTTCTCAAAAATCAGCTGCTTGCCGACAGTGGGAGCCTTGGGACGGATCAGTTCGGCGGGAACCTCCCGCAAGGCCCGGCGGCAGCAATACCAGGTGACCAGCAGCATGGCACCGGAATACATAAGGAATACCATGATACACAGCGGCAGATCCATCTTCAAAAGGATATGCGGTTCCACATAGATAATGATCTTATAGGCTTCCCACAGGATCATCGGAAAAACAGCGCTGCCCACAGCCTCACCCAACAGGCAGCCGACAACCGCCGTACTGCCGGCATAGATCAGATACTTACTGATTATGGCACCGTTCCCATACCCCAACGCCTTCAATGTTCCGATCTGGGTACGCTCCTCCTCTACCATACGGGTCATGGTAGTGATGCACACCAACGCCGCAACCAAGAGGAAGAACAGCGGGAAGATCCGGGAAACGCCCTCCACAATATTGGAGTTGCTGTCAAGAGCGCTGTATCCCATATTGCTGTTCCGGTCCAGAACGACTACGTCGTTCTGCTTCATCTCGTCAATGGCCCGTCTGGCCGCTCCCAGCTCCTCCCAGGCTTCGTCCAGCTCCGCCTCCGCGTCCTTCAGCTCCTGAAGGGCTTCATTTTTTCCCTCCCGGTATTCCTTCTTGCCCTCCAGATACTTCTGCTTACCGTCTTCCAGCTCTTTCCACCCGTCGGCAATCTCCTGCTCCCGTTCCGGAAGCATTTGCTCATATGCATCCAGCTGGGCTTCTCCGGCTTCGATCTGCGCCTCAGCGGCCGCAAACTGCTTTTCCATCAGGGCCTGGTTCTGATTCAGCTCCAGAATGCCCATTTCGATCTGGCTTTTGGCGTTTTCCAGCTGAGATTTTGTTTCGTTCAGCTCTGTAATCTTCTCATCCAGCAGAGCCTTGCCCGCCTGGGCTTCTTCCAGCTGCGCGGTATGGGCATCCCGGCTGGCAGTCATCTCGTCCAGGGATGCCTGAAGCTGCGCAATGGTTTCCTCACTGGCACCGAACTGCTCGGCATATTGCAGCGCCGTCTGTGACGCCTGAATGCCCGCATCCTCCGCGGCAATCACCGTTTCCAGCTGAATAATTCCCGTGCTGACTTCCACATTTTTCGCATTAAGCTCTGCCAACGCCGTATTCACCTGCTGCAGGTTATCATTGACCGTCTGAAAATTATCCAGTAAGGATTTGCTGGCCTCCGATACTTGTTTGTAAGCGGAAGCCCGGCTGTTTGCCAGGCTTTTTCGGGCGCTTCGCAGGGAGCTCCTGCCGTCCCGGATCGTGATCCTGGCTTCTGCAAGCTGTCGTTCGCCATCCTCCAGCTGCCACTGGGCATGGCGGAGCTCCTCCTCACCGTCCAGCAGTTCCTGGAAACCCTCCCGGAGTTTTTCTTCCGCTTCCGCCTTGCCCTTCTCGTATTCCTTATATCCGTCCATATACTGATGAACGCCGTCATTATACTGCTCTTTCGCGTCCCGGCGCACGTCATCCAGCCGTTCCTGGGCCAGAGGCTCAAGAAGAGGCTCCAGTTTGTCCGTCATAGCGTCCATGGCATCATTATATTCATCGGAATAGATGACAAAATCGCCGGGCATGGTGATGTGGATCTCCGTATAATAGTCCGCGTCAACGGCGTCCTGGGGAATAAAGAAATAGTTGGCAATGCTTCCGCTGCCCACGGAGGTACTGCCCCGGGAGGTATCCATATACAAGGGTGTACTGACATACCCCACTACGGTAAAGGTCCGGTACCGCAGCAGGTCCAGGGAAGCTTCCTCATTGTTTTCCACAATGGTAATCTTGGTGCCGAGGATGCTGTCACCATAATGCTGCCCGTCCGCGAGGCACTCATCCGGCGCCTCAGGCATCCGACCGCCCCGAAGCACCAGGCGGTTGATTCTCTCCGGCATAGTGTAAAACCGGTAGACCGCATCCTCCGCGCCTTCCCGGCTGACAATATAATCCGCATAAAAGACGCCTTCCGCGTCTTCCACGCCTTCCATCCCGGCAACCGCGGAAACCTGATCCCGGTTCCAGCCATAGCTGGACAGAAGCCGCAGATCAAACATATTCTGCGCGTCCATATACTTCTGTCCCGTGGCAACCATGTCCGCCTTTGTGGTCCGAAGGCCCACAAAAATGGCGGCGCCCAGGGCAATGATTACCGCAATCGCGATAAAACGCCCCAAGGACCGGAAGATGGATTGGCGCAGGTTTTTTGCCATCATGCTGCGTTTCATTACCATTCAATCTCCGCAATATCCTGAGGCTTCTCGTTGATCTCCACAGAACTGACCGTTCCGTTCTTCACCCGGATCACCCGGTCCGCCATCCCCGTCAGGGCGCTGTTATGGGTGATGATGATGACCGTCATGTTGTTTTTCCTGCCGGTATCCTGCAGAAGCTGTAAAATAGCCTTACCGGTCTGATAATCCAGAGCACCGGTGGGCTCGTCGCACAGCAAAAGCTTTGGGTTTTTCGCCAGCGCACGGGCAATGGCCACCCGCTGCTGCTCACCGCCGGAAAGCTGGCTGGGGAAGTTTTTCATCCGCTCCTCCAGGCCCACTTCCTTCATGACATTGGCCGCGTCCAGCGGATGGGGGCAGATCTGATTGGCAAGCTCCACATTCTCCACCGCGGTAAGGTTGCCGATCAGATTGTAAAACTGGAACACAAAGCCCACATCCAGCCGTCGATACATGGTAAGCTGCTTTTTATTCATGGCGGAGACTTCCACCCCGTCCAGGAAGACCTTTCCTTCCGACAAGGTGTCCATTCCGCCCAGAATATTCAAAAGTGTGGTTTTACCGGCACCGGAGGGACCGACAATCACAACCAGTTCTCCCTTTTCAATCTGGAAGCTGGCATCGTGGAGGGCGCAAATATCCACCTCGCCCATGTGATAGGTTTTTCCCACATTCTGAAATTCCACAAAAGCCATTCGCCGCACCTCCTGTGTTTTCCCATATCATAGCATAGTTTCCGGAAAGTTTACGAACTTTTTGTGAATTTCAGGAAAAGAAATGCGGAAATACCCTTCAGCCCATTACTTTCGGAACACCAGCAGCTTACTGCCCAGATAATTCACCACAACGACAACAATACTGGTTATGATCTTCCACACATTGCCGTCCTGTCCCAGCAGGTCCACAAAAAGGCAAAGGATTCCCGTTTCCAGCACACCGGAGGCAACCCGGCAGCCCACGAAACGGGCAAACTCCGGCACTACAGTTTTTGCTGACCAGTCATGGCTGCGGAACACAAAGGGTTTATTCGTCAGATATGCAAAAACCACGGCAAAAACCCAGGCAATAATATTACTGACAGAGGCGGAAAGGCGAAAAAGATTATAACAGGGTAAATACACCGCATAGTTGACGAGTGTGGTCAGAACCCCAAAGAACAGGTAACTCAGGGGCGCCCAATAGCGCTTGATAAGGTTTTTGATTTGATTCAGCATGATACTTCCTCCCGTAATGCAATCGCTGCACCCAGTATAGCACAGAAACCGAAAAAGGTACAGTTCTATTTTCCAATCTGTACCGGCAGTTGCCGGAGATCATCCCGTCGTCTGCAGCCAGGGACCGAAGCCCTTTTTCATTCCCCTTTTTCCTCGGCGGAATAGAATAAACCGGGGGGATCCCGGATGCGCTTTGACACCTTCGCCGCAGCTTCCAGCGGAATTCTTGCCAGCTTCTTAATCACCATTCTCTGTCTTTGGCTGAGAAATAGGCTAAGAAAAAGGTAACAGGAAAGCACCCGGGTTCCGGGAGCTTTCCCCAGTGTGTCAAAAAATCCCCATGCGCGTTTCGGCGCGCCACGATTCATGAAAGC
>CAMEIK010000077.1 GCA_945918315.1 uncultured Clostridia bacterium | reverse complement strand
GTGTAGATGTCCTTAATCCAGTCCAGACGGTACTGGGCATCATCGGGGCAGGTGACATACACACCGTAGTAGCTGTCCAGAATGGCGAGGGGGCCGTTGACGCTCTCAGCTTCCCGGACTTCCACAGGGGAGGCATCGCCCAGAGGCGCATGCTTCAGCATAGGCTCACCGTTGGCGTTGGTGCTCATTTCAAAGATATCGAAATCATCCTCTTCGCCGTAGGTGCCCCAGTTGTTCTGAGGAGACTGGATGGGCGCGTACATCTGATCCAGCCATGCGCAGACCAGAGCGGGATTCTCTGCTACAGCGGTAACAACGCAGCGACCGCGGTCAAAACCGGAGGTGAAGGAGCCGTTCTGGGCCGTGATGTTGCGCACATCCGCGGTCAGAGCGGGCAGGGGTTCCCAACCATTCAGGCTTGCAATGTTGGCAACGTCCCAGGAGAAGCAGACACCGTAGCGGCCAGACTTGCCCTTGGCAACGTAAGTAGACCATTCCTGGGTAAAGGCTTCGGGGTCGATGAGACCCTGGGCATACAGCTCATGGAGCCAGGCAATGCCCTTTTTGAAGCCTTCGGAATTGGCGACACAGATGACCTCCTTGTTGTCGGTGACAGCAATGTGACGGCCGCGGTCGGGATCGCCATAGCCTTCGCCGAAGCCGTTGATCAGGATGCAGGGATCCTGGTCGCCGTCATTGACGATACATGCCATGGGGATAATATCGCCTTCGATGCCGAAGTGTGCCTTCAGATCGGCAGCGTTGTCCCGGAAGGCAATCAGCACCTGCTCAAACTCGTCTACGGTGGTGGGCATTTCCAGATTCAGGTAATCCAGCCATGCGGTGTTGATGAAGCTCATGTTGCCCACGGTCTGGATGGCGGTCTTTTCGTAGCCCAGCTGCTCAATCCAGGGCAGTGCCCAGATGTGACCGTTTTCGTCGGTGCACATGGCCTTGTACTCAGGAGCCTGCTCGAAGACCTTGCACAGGTTGGGCATATACTTGTCGATGTACTCCTCCAGATTGATGATGACACCCTGCTTGGCGTATTTCAGCAGATCGGTGTCGCCAAAACCGGCGTTGAACACGAAGTCGGGCAGGGTCTTGACATTGGCCATTTCAAGGGCAATCTTCTCGCCCCACTGGTCGCCCTGAATGGTTTTCCACTCCACATGGACGTTGGTCTGCTCCTCCAGCCGCTTGAAGATGGTGCGGTTGTTGGGCTCGGACTCGGTGCCGGCGGGGAAGTTGGTCAGGCCCTTGATGGTGGCGGTTTCTGCCAGAGGGAACTGCAAGGTTGCGGGGTCAACTTCCAGACCGGCAGAATTGCCGCCGATGGTACCGCTCTTACCGCCGCAGCCGGCCAGCAGGGACATCGTCAAAACCACTGCCAACGCCAGAGACATCAGTTTTGTAAATTTACGCATTGTTCTTCTCCTTTACGATTCAATAATGTTGGATTATCCCTTCACGGCACCTGCCATAATGCCACTGTCAAAATACTTCTGGAAGAAGGGATACAGGATCATCAGGGGAACGCTGGAGATGATAATGGTGGCGTACTTCAGAAGCTCTGCCAGCTGCGCCCGGGCGGCGGTACTCTGCATATCGGAAACCATGCCGGGTTCCGGCTGGCTCTGAATCAGAATGGCCCGCAGCACCAGCTGCAAAGGCTGCTTCGCCGCGTCGTTCAGGTAGATCATGGCGTCAAAGTAGCTGTTCCACATACCCACAAACTGCCACATGGCGATGGTGGCGATGATGGGCATACACAGGGGCAGCAGGATTTTGAAGAAGTAGACCATTTCGGAAGCACCGTCGATCTCGGCGGCCTCCTGCATATCATGGGGAATGCCCATGTAGTAGGTGCGGGCAATAATCATGTTCCAAACGCTGAACGCGCCGGGAATCAGAATGGCCCAGATGGTGTCCAGCATTCCCAGATTGCTGATGAGCAGGTAGGTGGGAATCAGGCCGCCGCCGAAGAACATGGTGATGACGAACATGACATTGAAGAAGCCCTTGCCCTTGAAGTCCGGGCGGGACATGGGGTAGGCTGCCAGCAGCGTCACCATGACGGAAATGATGGTGAACAAAACAGAGTAGATCATGGCGTTCTTGAAGCCCGTCCAGATCTGCGCGTTGGACATGACGCGTTCATAGGCCGTCAGCGTCCACTTGCTGAAATCAAAGGTCAGTCCGCTGTTTTGCAGCGTGACGGGGTCGATGAAGGATGCCAGAATGATGTAGACCACAGGCAGGATAATGGCGGCCATGAACAATCCCAGAATGGTATAGGCAAAGGCCATGATCACCTTATCTCCGCCGGAAAGCCGGGAGAAATTGGTATTCATTGTGTTTCTCCTTTCCTCAGACGCCCTTACCGTCGTTGAGTTTCTTCACGATGGTGTTCATGGAAATCAGAAGCACAACATTGATGACGGTGTTAAACAGGCCGACGGCGGTAGAGAATCCATAGTCGCCGTCTATCAGGCCTTTTTTGTAGACATAGGTAGAGATGATTTCGGACGCATTCAGGTTCAGATCCGTCTGCAGCGCATAGGCCTTCTCAAAGCCGACGCTCATGATGTTGCCCACGCTCATAATGAACTGAATCAGCACCGTATCCTTGATGGCAGGCCATTCCACCGCCTTAATCTGCTGGATGATGTTGGCTCCATCCAGGACAGCGGCTTCCTTCAGCTCCTTGCTGGCGTTGGAGAGGGCCGCGGTGTAGATGATGGAGGCCCAGCCTGCGCCCTGCCAGATGCCGCTGGCGATGTAGATGGTGCGGAAGGCTTCGGGCATCGTCATGAAGTTGTAGTTGGTTCCCAGCAGCATGTTAATCATACCGGTGGGAGACAGCAGGATTCTGACGATACCGCACAGGACGATGACGGAGATGAAGTTGGGCATATACAGTACCAGCTGAATCTTCTGCTTGATGCCGCTGCTGAGAATTCGGTTCAGCAGGAAGGCCAGCAGAATCGGAGCCGGGAACCCCCACAGAAGCCCAAAGATGCTGAGCTTCAGAGTGTTCATCAGATACCGCATAAAGTCCGGGGACGACAGGAACCGGGTGAAGTGGCTGAAGCCGACCCACTCGCTTCCCAGGATACCTCTGATGGGGTTGTATTCTGTAAACGCGATCAAAACGCCGCCCATGGGGATGTAGCGGAAAATGACGGTCAACAGAACCGCGGGCAGCATAAAGATTACATACAGCTGCCAATGCTGGCGCATATAAACCAGCGTGTTATGCAGTCCGGATGCTTTGCCCGTTTTTTCAGAGGTGCGTGTCATTGCTCCTTTCATTTGATTCCTCCTTTTTTACTTTTGCCCTCTAAAATTTTACATTTGCACAATTTGAAAAGGCTCTTGACGACTTTATGGTATCACTCACGCTTTCACCTGTCAACATGAATTTAACATTTGCACAATCTTTGGTGCAAATGCACGATTTAGTGCAGTCATATTTGCACACAATGACAGTGGTCAAAATTTGACATTTGCATATGGAATGTGTTATACTATAGTTGCAAAGAACGCGAATCAGGAGGGCTGAGATGAACAAAAAAGTTACCATACAGGATATTGCCGACGCCCTGGGGATCTCCAGAAATACCGTATCCAAAGCCATCAACAACACCGAAGGGCTGGCAGACGCCACCAGAGAAAAGATTCTGCAGAAAGCCATGGAGATGGGCTATAAGCAGTTTTCCTATGCAGGCTCTATTGCAGCCATTTCCGGCGCACCTGCTGCCCCTGAAACAGAACGCCCTGTAACGCCCGGATATCAGGGAGAAATCGCCCTGCTTACCGGTTCTTTCCTGACACATTCTCATTTCGCGTCCCTGATGCTGGATAAATTTCAGCGGGAAATCTCTCAGCTGGGCTACACCATGAACACCCATCGGGTCACGGGGACAGAGCTAGCCAACAAGACCCTCCCGATTACCATGAACATGGGGCAGATTAAAGCAATCATGTGCATTGAGATGTTTGACTGGGATTACGACGAGATGCTCTGCGGTCTGGATGTTCCCATTCTGTTTGTGGACGGCCCTGCCAAGCGCAGCGGAAGAAGCCTGCCTGCTGATCAGCTCTATATGGATAATACTACCGAAATCACCCGGTTTGTCCATGATATGTTGGAAAAAGGCTTCACGAAGATTGGGTTCGTTGGAAATTACGACCATTGCCAGTCCTTTTTTGAGCGGTATTCCGCCTATTATCTGACCATGCTGATGGCTGGGCAGAAGGTTGAGGATCGCTTCGTCATCAAACAGAATCATCGTGAGGAGCTCATGGAAATCATTCCGGATATGCCGGAGCTGCCGGAGATTTTCATCTGCGCAAACGATTTTGTGGCAACCGATCTGATGCAGGCTCTGGCCGCTGCGGGAAAGCGGGTGCCGGAGGATGTGCGTCTGTGCGGCTTCGATGATTCCGCCGAATCCCGGCTGAGCAAACCACCTCTGACCACGGTGCATATTCACACCCAGGTCATCGCCTATTCCGCTGTCCACCTTCTGATTTCCAGAATCAAGGCGCCATCTCTGGATTATCGTACCATCCACACGGAAACCGACCTGATCTACCGGGAATCCACAGGAACGCTTTGAGGATTGTTATGAGACTGTTTTCTTATGACAGCAAGTTCAGCCAGATCATGCTGAAACTTTGCTACGGCTGCTATCTGAACCTTCTGTGGATGGTATGCTCCCTGCCGGTGTTCACTGCGGGAGCCGCCACAGCCGCCCTGTATGACGTGACCCTGCGTCTTGCCCGGGAGGAAGAGCCGCCGCTGACCTCCCGGTTTTTCAAGGCCTTCCGGGAGAATTTCCGGCAGGCGACCATTTTATGGCTGATTTTGCTGGGAGTTGGGGCGTTGCTGGGAGCGGACGGATACATACTCTACCGCCTTTCCAAAGGCACCACCGGTGTTGTGCCCGTGGTCTGCACGCTGGGTCTGGCGCTGATTATTGCGGCAGCCATCGCTTATGTGATTGTGCTGCTCTATGTTTTTCCGTTGGTTGCCAGCGTAAAAAACACCAACTGGGCAATGCTGAAAAATGCACTGCTCATCGGCATTCACTATCTGTTCTGCACAATTCTGGTGTTTGCCATCCATTTTGCCATGTTCTTTGCGGTGGTTGCCATCTACACCCCGCTGATCATCTTTGGCGAGGGCCTTTGCGCTTTGCTCAGCTCCTATCTGCTGGGCAAGGTCATCCGCGCCTGCGCCTATGACCCGGCAGAGGAAAGTGGGGCAGACCAATGAAGCTGTCCCCGGAGGAGCGCCGCCAGCGTCGGGAAATGTTCCGGCAGCTGAGCCGGGCAAAAAAGCTGGAACACATCTGGCTGTACTACAAAGCGCCGATTCTTCTGACCATCCTGGCGTTGGGAATCCTGCTATCCGGGGTGTATCGGGCAGCTACCAAAAAGGAGCCGGTGGTGTATCTCGCCTACCTGAACGTTTCTGTGGGCGAGGATATGGAAGCCCGGCTGACGGAGGACTATCTGACCTGCCGCGGGTTGAATCCCAAGCGTAACGAGGTGCGCCTCTATCGGAATCTGTACCTGTCCGATAATCCCGCCGCTTCCGATCACGAATTCGCCTACGCATCCAGAATGAAGCTGCTGGCAACCATCAATTCCAAGCAATTGGATTTGGTTCTCATGAACCGGGAAGCCTACGATCTCTGCTCTGCCAGCGGCTATCTGCTGGATCTATCGGATATTTTGGATTCCGCCTGTCTGACTGCCAATCAGGTCATTCTGGAAGACAATGCCGTGGAGTACAATCTGAATGCGGCGCAGGAATACACCGCCGTAACAGAAACCGTGTATAACGCTCTGGAATTGACACAACTATCTGCGTTTCAGAAAGCCGGTTTCTCTGACAGCGTGTATATCGGTATCATTGCCAATACCCCACGACTGCCTGAGTCCCAAGACTATCTTGACTACCTGAT
>CAMEIK010000076.1 GCA_945918315.1 uncultured Clostridia bacterium | reverse complement strand
TGACCTCTTGAATGCCATTCAAGCGCTCTCCCAGCTGAGCTATACCCCCATATTCGGTTCGCTGTCACACAGCTTTTGTATTATAGCACAGATGGCGGAAATGTCAAGAGGGATTTCCTTTTTTTCTCACATTTTTTTACGGTCTGCCGTGCCGGTTTCCGGGGAATCCTGTCCCCCGGAAACCGACCAATCTCAGATGCCGAGCGCCCGGGGATCCGGCTGTGGCTCCGTCAGGCGGTAAACCCTCCCCTGCGGATCCCTGTCCAGAAAGAAGCTGTCGTACAGCTCCCGTCGCAGGGTGGCAGGGTCGGAAAAGGTGTGCCATTGCAGCAGCGCCTGTCCCAGCTCCCGCTCCGTATATGCTCTTCCCTGCTCCAGCTTTTCCGCCAGATAAAAGAGGGCGTACACCTTCTTCCTCCGCTTCGCGGGGAAGCCCGTGAGCCTTCCCTCCGGGTCCAGCAGCCCCCGGAGCTGATTTCTTGCCTCCATGGACGCCATGAGCCTCCTGGCAAAGAGCCGGGCCCCCTCCTGAGCCTCTGCCGTCCGGAAGGAGGCCAGGTTATCTTCATCCCGCACGGAATACAGCCCCAGGTAGGAAAGACCGGAGTGGTCGCAGAGCCGCCGGACGCCGGTCTCAAAGGGCTCCGTGGCATAGGCACGGTCATAGCCATGGGTGGCCAGAATGGCAACGCTCTTTCCGGCCCACAGTGACCCCTCCGCGCTTCCGTAGAATTTATTCAGGCCGTAGTGCCGGTCCAGCACCGCCTTCATGGGCGCCGTGCAGTACCAGGAGTAAATGGGAGTTGCCAGCACCAGGCAGTCCGCCCACCGGATCCGCTCCACCACGGCCTCCATGTCATCCTTCTGGACGCATCCATATTCCCCCGCCACATCCTGGCAGGCATAGCAGCCCCGGCAGGGCTGAATCTTCTTATCCGCCAGGGTCAGGTAGCAGACCTCGGCGCCAAGGCGCTCCAGCTCCCCCATCAGGGGCTTGCACAGCTCGGCGGTGTTGCCCCCAAGCCTGGGGCTTCCCATCAGAATCAGTATGTTCATAGAAAACCTTTGTTTCCTCCAATGTTTTTTCCGGAAAACCGGTGCGAAACCGGCAGTCACATTGTTTTTCATGGATGCGGCCGGGATTCCCCGTTCCTGACGGCAGACGGGCAACCGGTACGCGCCAAGGCTCCCTCTGATGCCGGAGCTGTCAGCGAAGCTGACTGAGAGAAAGAGTATTTCACATCAACCCAACACATGCAAAAATGCCGATAAAGAACGGCCGATTGGCATTTGGCGGCGAAGCGGATACCGATTTCCACCGTAGGGGGCGGGTTCCGCGTCCCTTTGCACAACGGTCTGTTTCCTTCTCTGCCCAACACTTTGGGGCGTATTTCCCCGCTTACCGCAGGAGCCGAAACGCCTCCCCTACGCCCCCTCAAATTCCGGTTTGCCGATGATCGGTCAAAAGCGGCAAAGGCATCGGCGCCCTGTCCGGAAGGATGCACGCTTATCCGAATACCGTCCAGTCAAGCTGCTTTTGATCCAGAGGATATTCTGCCAGCAGATAGCAGCGGGCGCGCTCCTCCTGATAAAGAAGCTGGTACTCCGTCCCGGCAGGGATGGCATACTTTTCGTTGGCATCGTCGAACACATTGGGATAGTGCTGCCCCGGGGAGGTGTGTGCCAGCACCATGCACACACCGCCGTAAAGCTCCGAAATCCGTTTGCCGTAGTCCTCCAGCCGATCCAGCTTCATCACCGGGAAGTCATTTTCCGGCCGGTAGTTTCCGAAGATATACCAACTGAAATCCACAATGTAGTAGCTTCCCTCATAGCGGATGTAGTTATAAACGTGGCCGCCGCCGTCACCGATGTAATAGGCGTGGAGAATGAAGCCGATTTCCTCGTAATCCCCCTCCAGCAGGTAGTTGGCCAGATTCGCCGAGGCGCCGCAGTTGGCAAGGCGCTGCTCCATCACCTCAAAGGCATTCAGATTGTAATGCCATTCCTTTCCGCCGATCATTTTGCACCGGTCGCCGCCGCAGTCGCCGATTTTGGCTGCCAGCATATACATAAGTACATCGGCGGCAGTTTTGACACGCTCCTTTACCTGCTCCGGCTCCATGTCCAGCAGTTCGTAGGCTTCCGCCGGGGTGAGGGTGGTTCCGCCCAGCATCCCGGACAGGGCGTACCGGTCAATGTATTCCGGCTTGATATGTCCGGTTTCCCTCTCCTCGCCCCCGGCGATGTATTCTTCATCCCGGAAAAACTCCGCCACATCATTGGGGTTTTGGGGCGTATAGGCACCGTAATTGCAGTCGAGCACCACCTCTGTGTCCCCGGGAATGTAGAATGCCTGGGTTGCCTTTCCGCCGGGGCAGGAAATATCATCCACACTTCCGCAGTAGCCGAGAATATCCTGAACCTCTCCCACCCGGATCAGCGGGAATACCTCTTTCATAATATTGGTTGTCTGCTGCCACCGGCGGGACGAGGTGTCCAGAGAGAATACATAGAGGCCATCATCCGTCGGAATCACATTGCCGCAGACCATAATCCCGCCATCGTAATCCATATTCACCGCCACAATGCCGATTCCGGGGATATCATCTCCCAGAACGCGCACCGCAATAGATGCCATAATCGGAGTGGAGAGCATCTGTTGATACCAACGGAAAGAAAAATCCGCGCCGAAAGTACGCTGACCCTGGGAGTCGCTTGTGACATTGCTGTAATAGGGCGCATCCTGGGTGTCGATCCAGGCCGCGAAATCGGCAGGGGTGGAGATTCTCTCCCGGAGAGTTTCCAGATCCGCATTTTTCAAGGCGGCAATGGCATTGTCATCCAGGACCCGCTTTGTAAAGAGTTCGGGATACTCGGTTAGAACAGTGTACTGCCCGGTGCCCTCCGGAATCGTGATTTTCGGAGCGGTTTCAACAGTCGCCTCGGTGACCTGGACTTCCGCCTCAGTGGTTTCCGGAATCGCTTCTGTAATTTCCGGAACCGGTTTTACGCCATCCGGATCCGATTCCGTAGAAAGCATCCCGGTTCCGTATTTTCCCTCTGTCAGGGCCATGTTCACTTCGGCAAGCTCCTTCGTTGTCAGTTCCTTTCGGACTTCATCGCTGTTGACATAGGGGGAAGCTCCGTTGGCGCTGACCCAGAGCAGATAGGTACACCGGTCTTCCTCGGTTTCAAGCCTGCCGTCATAATTCCATACCGCGTCCGCGCTGGGGTGATACACCTGTCCGGAAAAATAGCTGTAAGCGAAGAAACGGTCATCGGAGGTGCGCAGAAGCAGCACATGGCAGGGCTCCCCCTCAAAGTCGTTCAGGGAGTACTCGGCGGCGAAGGTCACCATCGTGTCGCTGCCCGCATAGCTTCCTGCCAGTTCCGCTGCTTGCGCACAGAGCCCCTCAAGGCTGCTGCTCTTACCGCAGCCGCCGAAAAACAGGCACAGCGCGCAGATCAGCGCCGCTGTGCAGACAAGAACAGACTTCCGATACATAAATAGCCTCCCTTTGTCGATTGCCCCTCCCAAGGCTCCCTTCTGCCCAGAGGGTTCTCTGCCCGGCCGCCGGATTTTGCCTTGCTGCCGGCCGGTGGTATTTATCGAAATTATACTCCGATTTTTCCCCGATGTAAAGAAATTCTCTTTGCTTTTTCGGCGCAAAGATGTATAATGGTGGATAATAAGAAATATGGCCTTTTGGGAGGTAACCAATATGTCCGCACCTACTTTGTATCTTTCCCGGCAGGATAAGCTCGCACTGGATGCCGGATTCCGGGCCGCTTTCGGCTGTCAGCCGGAGCGGTATTTCTCCGCCCCCGGCCGTACCGAGATCGGCGGCAACCACACCGACCACCAGCGGGGCCGGGTGCTGGCTGCTGCCGTGAATCTGGACACCCGGGCCGCCGTCCGGGCTAACGGCACCGGCACCATCCGGATTCTGTCCAAGGGCTTTTCCATGTCCACCGTTTCCCTGGAGAACCTGACCCCCAACCCTGACGAGTACAACACCACCCCCGCCCTCATCCGGGGCGTGGCGGCCAGATTCCGGGAGCTGGGCTGTCCCGTCTCCGGCTTTGACGCCTACTGCGAATCCACGGTGCTCCCCGGCTCCGGCCTCAGCTCCTCCGCCGCCTATGAGGTGCTCATCGGCACCATTCTCAACGGTCTTTTCTTCGACAACCGGGTGAGCCAGCCGGAAATTGCCCAGATCGGCCAGTACGCGGAAAATGTATTCTTCGGCAAGCCCTGCGGCCTGATGGACCAGACCGCCTCCGCCGTGGGCAATCTTGTGACCATCGACTTCTTTGACAAGGACCACCCCGTCATCACCCCGGTGGACTTCGATTTCTCCGCCTGCGGCCATGCCCTGTGCATCATCGACAGCCGGGCAAGCCACGCGGACCTGACCGACGAGTACGCCGCCATTCCCGGGGAACTGAAAGCCGTCTGCCGCTACTTTGGCCGGGAGGTGCTGACCCAGGTCCCCGAGGACGCCTTCTACGCCGCCATCCCCGCCCTGCGTCGGGAGTGTGGAGACCGAGCAGTGCTCCGGGCCATCCACTTCTACCAGGAGAACGCCCGGGTGCCGGAGCAGGTGGCCGCCCTCCACGCCGGGGACTTCCCCCGGTTCCTGACCCTGATTCAGGAAAGCGGCAACTCCTCCTGGATGTACCTGCAGAACGTGACCCCCGCCGGCTGCACCGCCCATCAGGATGTGGCCGTGGCCCTGGGTCTGTGCCGGCATTACCTTCACGGCCGGGGCGCCAGCCGGGTCCACGGCGGCGGCTTCGCCGGAACGGTGCAGGCCTTTGTCCCCTTTGACCTGCTGGAGGGCTTCCGTGCCGGCATTGACGCGGCTCTGGGCCAGGGGGCTTGTCATGTTCTCTCCATCCGTCCCCAGGGCGGCGTGGAGATGGCGGTGGAGGAAGAGGCATGAAGGTAGAAACCTGCATCGATTCTCTCCTTGCCTACGCCCTTCAAAGGGGCCTTGCCCAGCCGGAGGACACGGTGGTGCTCCGCAACCGCCTTCTGGACATTCTGCGCAAGGATGACTACGCTCCCTCGGAGGAGCCTCTGAGCACTGACCTGGAAGCGATTCTCGCCGGACTCCTGGACTACGCCTGCGCCGCCGGCCTCTGCGACGACAACATCACCGCCCGGGACATTTTCGACACCCGGATCATGGGGTGCCTTACCCCCATGCCCCGGGAGGTCATCGGCACCTTCCGGGAAAAGTACGCCCTTTCCCCCCGGGAGGCTACGGACTGGTACTATGCCCTCAGCTGCGATACGGACTACATCCGCCGCTACCGGATCGCAAAGGACATCCGCTGGAAGTACGAAAGCCAGTACGGCGATCTGGACATTACCATCAACCTGAGTAAGCCCGAGAAGGACCCCAAAGCCATCGCCGCCGCCAAGCTGGCCCCCCAGTCCGGCTATCCCAAGTGCCAGCTCTGCCGGGAAAATGAGGGCTACGCCGGACGGATGAACCACCCCGCCCGGGCTAACCACCGGATTGTCCCCGTGACCATCGGCGGCAAAGAATGGTTCCTGCAATACTCCCCTTACGTTTACTATAACGAGCACTGCATCGTCTTTAATGGCGAGCATGTGCCCATGGTCATTGACCGGGCCGCTTTCCAGAAGCTTCTGGACTTTGTCACCGCTTTCCCCCACTACTTTGTGGGCTCCAACGCGGACCTGCCCATTGTGGGCGGCTCCATTCTCAGCCACGAGCATTTCCAGGGCGGCCACTACACCTTCCCCATGGAGAAAGCGGCAGTGGACACACCCCTCACATTCCGGGGCTACGAGGATATTCAGGCGGGCCTTGTCAACTGGCCCATGAGCGTCATCCGCCTGGACGGCAGGGACCCGGCCCGGCTGGCCGACCTGGCGGAGAAGATTCTGAAGCTGTGGCGGGGGTACTCCGACCCCCGGGTGGGAGTCTACGCCCATACCGAGGG
>CAMEIK010000075.1 GCA_945918315.1 uncultured Clostridia bacterium | reverse complement strand
TTTTCTCCGCCAGCTTTTCGGCCAGCATTTCCGTCACCGCCGCGCAGTGCTCCGCCGCCCGGCGCTCAAAGGTGGGGTAGTCCATATGGGCGCTGTCGTCGGCTTTGTCCGAGATGGCCCGCAGAATCACAAAAGGCACGCCGTTGCGGCAGGCGGCATGGGCAATGGCTGCCCCCTCCATCTCCGTACACAGGGCCCCGGTCAGGGACACAATTCTGTCCTTCCGCTCCGGGCTGGCAATGAACTGGTCGCCGCTGGCAATCCGGCCCAGCGCGCAGTGCCCGGGGTTCACCGCTTCCGCGGCGGACAGGGCCAACTCCCTCAGGTTCCGGTCCGCGGGGAAAGCGTCCGCGTCCATTCCCGGCACCCGGCAGGGCGGATACCCAAAGGGAGTACAGTCAAAATCATGGTAGATGGCATCGGTGCTCACCACCAGGTCCCCAATATCCAGCTTGGGATTCAGGGAGCCCGCGATGCCGGTATTGACCAGGTGGGTAACCCCATAGCAATCGCAGAGAATCTGGGCGGAGAGGGCCGCGTTGACCTTGCCCACACCGCACCGGACCACCACCACAGGAAGGCCCCGCAGGAGGCCGGAATAAAAGGTGCTTCCCCCGTGTTTTTCCTCAGTTCTGTCCGCCATGGCGGCAAGCAGCGTCTCAATTTCCTCCTGCATCGCGCCAATAATTCCCAGTTTCATTTCTCTTTCCTCCTTACTCCGGATAACGCAGCCGGTCCGGCTCCGCCGCTTCCAGCACCCGGACATACCGGTCTGCCCAGAAATTCGCCATGGGCAGGTTCATATCCAGGTAGTTCCCGCAGTCCCGGGGGCTGGCTCCCGGGATTTCCCCCCGGTAGTCCCGGATAAAACGGAAGCAGTCCGTCACAAGGGGCAGCGCCTCCTCCGCCGTCAGGTCCCCGGCAAGCAGCAGATAGAAGCCGGTGCGGCAGCCCATGGGGCCGAAGTAGATAACCCGTTCCTTCCAAACCGGCTCGTTGCGCAGAAATGTAGCCCCCAGGTGCTCAATGGCGTGCATTTCCGCGGTATTCATCACCGGCTCCCGATTGGGGGCGGTAAGCCGCAGGTCAAAGGTTGTCACGGTCTGCGAACCGATCCGGTCCTTCCGGGAAGAATACAGCCCGGGCATAAGCGTCAGATGATTGACGGTAAAGCTGGCAATTTTCTCCATAGACTGCCTCGTTTCCGACGGCACAGGCCGCCTTTTTGTTTTCATCATACCATAGCCGCTCCGGTTTTGCAAGCGGAAGCCGCAGGTATAGACTCCGCCATCCCGGAGAAGATAGCGATACATCCGTTTCTCCGTGGAAAAGGCATTCTTTAAGGCCGGATTAACTTTTGTGATTTTTTGTGTTTTATGTTAATTCGTCTTGCTTTTTTTTTACGGGGATGATAGAATACATTTAGTATATCATCGATAGGCCAGGGACCCCCACCGGTTCCTCCCGGTACCCGGCGCATTCCCCTTTCGTCCGTCGATGAGGCCATAAAGGTAGGGATAGAGATATGGATAAAAATGATTTTGATGTCGATTTCGACTTTGAAAAAGAATATGGTTTTGACCCCAGCCTGTTTATGGATGCCGACGAGACGGAGAAGGAGGGCGTTGCAGGCAGCGCTTTCGAATCCGCCGGGGATGGCGATGATGATCTTTTTGGAGATTTTGATCTGGATTCCCTGCCCGAGGACGACAATTCCGGGGATGAGGCGGAGGAATTTGACGATTTTGACCTGGATGAACTGACCGGAGATATCTCCGACGAAGGGGATCTTTCGGAGAACGCCGAAGAAGCCGCGGGGGACACGGAGCTTCCCGGCGAAGAGGATATCCCCATCCGCCGCAGAAGGTCCCGTCAGGAAGCCTCCGGGGAGGAAGCCGTTCCTTCCGAGGCTCCGGAATATCCGGAGGAGGAGGTCCAGGAGGACCCGGCCCCTGAGGCGGAGGCCGAAGAGGAATATGCCGAAGAGGACGGCGAGAAAACGTCCTCCCGCCGCAGAAGGCCCAAGGAGGACAAGCCGAAAAAGCCCTCTGTCTTCTCCAAGCTGCTGGACCTGTATCTGGCGCCCATGCGTCAGACCGAGGACATTCAGACAGTGGACGAAAACGGCCGGGTCCGCCGCCGCAGAAAGCCCAGCAAATCCCAGATCTTCAAAGAGGTTTATCTGCCCGCCATTATCGCGGGTGTGGCGCTGCTTCTGGTGCTGTCCTTTATCGTCGGTTCCGTAACCAACGCGGTGAAGAAGAAACTGCTCAACGACGAAGCCAACCGGCGGGAATCCCTCAGCGCCTCCCAGGCTGCCGATGCGGCGGAGAAGGAGTACGACGCTCTGATTGCCGAGGCGGAGGCTCTGGCTGCCGGGTACAACTATGACGAAGCCATCGCCAAGCTGAACACCTTCAGCGGCACCGACCCGGAGCATCAGCAGGCCATCACCGCCAAGAAGGCGGAATACACCACCGCCCAGAGTCAGCTGGTGGAGTGGAAGGATGTTTCCCAGATTCCCAACCTGTCCTTCCATGTGCTGATGGCAGATCCCACCCGGGCCATCAGCGACGCCCAGTACGGCGGTCTGTATAACCGGAACTTCGTCACCATTAACGAGTTCTCCAAGATTCTGGAGCACCTGTATTCCGGCGGCTATATTCTCGTTGACTTCGACAGCTTCATTTCCACCAGCACCGGTGTGGACGGCAGGGAAAGCTTCTTCCAGTCCCAGCTCATGCTGCCCGCCGGAAAGAAGCCCATCATGATCACCGAGACCATGGTCAACTACTTCAATTATATGATCGACGGCAACAATGACGGTGAGCCCGATGCAGGCGGCGCCGGATTTGCCAGCAAGCTGGTCGTGGATGAAAATGGTGACATCAAGGCCCAGTATGTGGACGGCAGCAATCAGACCCTGATCGGCAACTATGACCTGGTTCCCATTCTGGAGGACTTTATCAAGGCTCACCCGGACTTCAGCTACCGGGGCGCCCGGGCCATCCTGGCTGTCACCGGTCACGAGGGTGTGTTCGGCTACCGCTGCAACACCTCCTATATTGCCAGCAAGAGCCAGAGCTACTATGACGAGCAGGTTGCCGGCGCCAAGGAAATCGCCCAGGCTCTCCGGGACAAGGGTTACACCATCGCCAGCTACACCTACTCCAACCAGAAGTACCGGGATCTCTCCGCCAAGGAGATCAGCCAGGAAATGACCAACTGGAAAAACCAGGTCACCCCCATCCTGGGTGAGGTGGATGTCATGGTGTTCGCCAGAGAAAACGGCGGTATCAATGACTACACCGGCGCCGTGTTCACTTCCCTGTCCGATACCGGCTTCCAGTATTTCGTGGACGACGGGGAAAAGCCCTCCGTGACAATCAACACCTCCTACGTCCGGCAGACCCGGATCATGGTCACCGGTATGAACATGCAGTGGCACCAGAGCTGGTTTACCCAGTACTTTGACTGCAACACCGTTCTGGACATCTCCGTCCGTGGCAATGTTCCCAACAGCTGATAGGTTTTCCTCTCCGCGCACCGTAAACCGGTGCGCGGAGTTTTCGCTCTCACAATTCCCATTGAGAATCCCGCAATCCATCCGGTATTAAGCAGTTTTCAGAGGCCGCCTGTTATCTGCACAATTATCTATTCTTTCTCCCCGGAGAAATTGTTGACTATGTCCAAAAGATATGGTATACTTTTCATAGTGGGTTGTATTTCTTTCCACAGATACTGCATTGAAAGGATTGGTGTATCATATGGAATTATTGAAAAATAAGGTCGCGATCGTCACCGGCGGAACCCGGGGAATCGGATTCGCCATTGTCAGAACCTATCTCCAGAACGGCGCCAAGGTCGCCGTCTTCGGATCCCGTCAGGAAACCGTGGAGAAAGCCCTGGCAAAGCTTCGTGAGGAAAACACTGACTGGGATGTCACCGGCGCATGGCCTGACCTGGGGGACTATTCCCAGGTGGAAGCTGCCATCGCCGAAGTAAAAGCTCACTACGGGCGCATCGACATCCTTGTCAATAACGCCGGCATCTCGGGACGGGAGTCTCTTTACGAGTACGATCCCGCCGCCTTTGAAAAAACCATGGCGCTGAATGTCAACGCCGTCTTCTATACCTGCCGGGCTGCGGCGCCCATTATGAAGGAGCAGGGCGGCGGTGTCATCCTGAACACCAGCTCCATGGTCTCCATGTACGGGCAGCCCTCCGGTGCCGCCTATCCCACCTCCAAGTTTGCCATCAACGGTCTGACCCGTAGCCTTGCCCGGGAGCTTGGCAAGGACAACATCCGGGTAAACGCCGTCGCCCCCGGTATCACCCGCACGGACATGCTTTCCGCTCTGCCCCAGGCCCTGGTGGATAAAATCTCCGCCGGCATTCCTCTGGGTCGGGTGGGAGAGCCTCAGGATCTGGCAAACGCGTTCCTGTTCCTCGCCAGCGATCTGGCCTCCTATATTACCGGCGATGTTCTGCATGTGGACGGAGCGGCCATGACCTGAGCCTGCGCGCTGTGCTCAGTACGGGGAGTTTTGCAGAAAGAATATCAATCGGAATTTGGCGAATAACCGTTCCGCCTTTGTAGGGGCCGATTGAGCTCATCGGCCCGCGGGGTATTGTTTTCAATTTCCGGAGCATTCCGGCGAATTCGTGACCGCATTCTGGGGTCCGATGAGCTCAATCGGCCCCTACGCTGGTGTTGCAAATCATTTAAGGCAACACCGCACAATTCGGCAAGAGCCGGTGGCGAGGGATTTTTCCTCAGCCGAAAGTTTGGAAAACAGAGGAATACTTGGTGTATTTTCTGTTTTCCAAACTGTGCGGATGGGGGAAAAGACCCGCCATCCGGCCGCAGACGCAATTGTGCGGTGTTGCCTTAAAAATTCCATTTTTTCATTTTACTGAGCAAACCCAATCGGCGCCTTTTCTTATCCCACATATCACAGAGCCGCCGGTCTCCCGGCGGCTCTGTGATATGTTACACCCGTGTTTTCCAGGCTTCAACTCCGTCCTGGTAAACCTCCCACAGGTCATCGGTCATCTCATACACCAGAAGCTTTGCCCGGTAATCCCCGGCGGCATGCTGGGTAATCTCCAGATACAGGAAAAACTCGTCTCCCTGGGTACACTCCGCCATGGTCATATAGGTGTCGGGGCCGTAGGGAAGCCAGGCTTCCCCCTCCGCGGGCTCGCCGCACCAGGGGCAGGAAAAATGGGTGATTTCCCCATCCGCCAGCACCGCCCGGGGGCTTTCATATTGCTTCAAAATCGGGGAAAAGGCAAATACCGCTCCCAGGTATTCCGGCAGATAGGTTTGCAAATCCAGCCTGCCGCAGACGATTGCCGTATTCTTTGCGTCGTTCAGGGCGTCATGGGCGGTATCTCCCCGCTCTCCCAGAATTTCCAGGGCATGGTCCAGAGAGATCCGCCGGGTCGAACGCAGGATCTCCCGCAGAAAGATCCGCTGGATATCGCAGCAGTCCGGGAGCTTGTCCGTGGGAATGCCATGCAGCTGCATATTTTCCACCAGCATGGGCAGATCGCTCATGCTCCAGGTCATATAGCAGCATTCCTCGCCGCACCAATCCGAAAACTCCCGGAAAGCGTCCGGGAAAGGCTTTCCCCGGCTTTCCAGATCCCGGTCATGAATGCCGGTAAGGGATGCCACCTTCCGATGCATCTTGGTATAGTATTGGGGCTTGATGTACAAGCGAAGCTCGTCCACGACTTCAAAATCCTCGTTCAGCTTCACCGCCCCAATTTCAATGATTTCCCCTGTCAGATATACCGGCTCCATAACGGCGGCAGAAGCCGAGGATGGCTGATTCCATTCCAGATCAAAAATAATATAGTGCATTTCTGTTTCCCTCCGCCGCCCGGAAAGCTCCGGCGGTAAAATACTCTATCGTAGTCGTGAATCATTACCCAAGCGAAAATTGGAATTTAGCGGCTTCGCCGAATTGACAATTGACAATTGACAGTTGAC
>CAMEIK010000074.1 GCA_945918315.1 uncultured Clostridia bacterium | reverse complement strand
TTTTGGATTCCGGCAGCGCTGGCGGTGGCGGCGGGACTGGTGGTTCTGGCGTCCTACATATGCTGCCGGCTGGTTTATTCCGTGGACAGGGACAGGATCGATCCCAGGAAGCCGGACACGGACCCTCAGTATGTTCCCTATCGGGAAAAGCTCCTCGCCGCCGTTGACACGGCTGACGCGATTCCCTATGAGGAGGTCCGGATCCGCTCGTCCGATGGTCTGGAGCTGTTCGGCAGGTATTATGAGACGGCCCCCGGGGCGCCGGTGCAGATCCAGTTTCACGGCTACCGGGGAAGCCCCCTCCGGGACTTCTGCGTTGGTCTGCCTCTGGCCCTGGAATACGGCTGCAACGTGCTGCTGATCGATGAGCGGGCCCATGGAAAAAGCCAGGGGAAATACCTGACCTTCGGTGTCCTGGAGCGGCGGGACTGCCTGGACTGGGTGAACTATGTCCGGCAGCGGTTCGGGGAGGACACCCCCGTGGTCCTCTACGGCGTTTCCATGGGGGCGGCCACGGTGATGATGGCGGCGGGACTGGATCTGCCGGCGAACGTCAAGGGCATCATTGCCGACTGCGGCTACAATTCTCCCAGGGAGATTCTGATTCAGGTGATGACGGATGTGGGCTATCCCAAGTGGCCCACCTACCCGCTGATCCGGCTGGGCGGACGCATCTTTGGCGGCTTCGATGTGGAAGCGGCCAGCGCCGAGACGGCTATGGAAAAGTGCACCGTGCCGGTACTGTTCATCCACGGGGATGAGGACCGGTTTGTACCCTGCTGGATGACCAGGAAGGATTACGATGTCTGCGCCGCCCCCAAAACGATGGTGATCGTTCCCGGGGCGCCCCATGCCATATCCTTTGTGGTGGCCCCCGATACCTACCGGGCCGCCGTCCGGGGGTTCCTGGGGGATATTGGGGTTATGAACCAGGAAGTGCAGATAGGATAGGGAGGTGCTTTGGATGAAAGACATTCGCTGGGCCCTGGTGGGAACGGGAACCATCGCCAATGAGATGGCCCGGACCCTGGAAAGAAACGGACGGCATTTCTATGCCGTAGCCAGCAGAAGCCGGGAAAAGGGAGCAGCCTTCGGGGAAAAGTACCGGATTGCAAAGGTCTATACAGACAGCGATGCCATGCTCACCGACCCGGAGGTGGACGCGGTGTATATCGCCACGCCCCACAATACCCACTTTGGCTATATCATGAAAGCGCTGGAAAGCGGCAAGCATGTTCTGGCGGAAAAGGCCATTACCCTGAACAGCGGGGAGCTTTCGGAGGCGGTCGCTCTGGCAAGGGAAAAGGGCCTGGTGCTGGCGGAGGCCCAGACCATTTACCACATGCCTCTTTACAGGGAGCTCCGGGAGCTTCTTGCCTCCGGGAAGCTGGGCCGGGTGAACCTTGTGACCATGAATTTCGGCAGCTTCAAGGAATATGACATGGGTAACCGGTTTTTTAACCGGAGCCTGGCGGGGGGCGCTATGCTGGATATTGGAGTATACGCCCTTTCCTTTGTCCGCTGGTTTCTGGATTCCAAGCCGGAGCGCCTTCTGTCCCAGGTGAAGACAGCGCCTACGGGGGTGGATGAACAGGCCGGGATGCTGCTGACAAACCAAGAGGGCCAGATGGCCACGGTCATGCTGTCCCTGCGCTCGAAACAGCCCAAGCGGGGCGTGGTGTCCTGCGAAAAGGGCTTCCTTGAAATATTGGAATATCCCAGAGCCACGGAGGCAAACATCACCTGGGCGGATTCCGGAAAGACGGAGGTTCTCCGGGCCGGAGACTGCCAGGATGCCCTGCTGTATGAGATTGCCGATATGGAACGGGCCATTGCCGGGGAGCCGGAATCCATGTATCTGAACCTTACGGAGGATGTGATGGACCTGATGACCCGGTTCCGAAAGAGCTGGGGCGTTTCCTATCCCGAGGAAGAATAACACGCAAGCGAATAGGAGCCTGCATGATACGCGAAACGGCAGCAGCCTTTTGGGCCGCTGCCGTTTTATCGTATGCAATCAGAACATCACAGGTTAAAATACCGGGCCGCGTTGCGGTAGCAGACGCCCTCCACGATCTTTTTGAGGGCGGCTTCGTCGTTGGGGTACTCGCCGTTTTCCACCCAGGTGCCGATGAGGTTGCAGAGGATCCGGCGGAAGTAGTCGTGCCGGGCGTAGCTCAGGAAGGAACGGGAGTCGGTGAGCATGCCCACAAAGGTGCCCAGGAGCGACAGGTTTGCCAGGGACTTCATCTGCTCCTCCATGCCGGATTTGGTGTCGTTGAACCACCAGGCGGAGCCGTGCTGAAGCTTTCCGGGAATCTCGTCGGACTGGAAGCAGCCAAGCAGGGTATCAAGCTGCTGATTGTCGGCAGGATTCAGGGAGTAGAGGATGGTCTTGGGGCATTTTCCCTGGGCGGCCAGAGCGGACAGCAGCCGGGCAATGTCGCCGCCGCAGGTGTTCTGGGCGATCATATCAAAGCCGGTGTCCGGGCCCAGCCGGGCGTTCATGCCTTCGTTGACACCCCGCAGGCAGGAGTAATGCAGCTGCATGACCACGTTCAGACGGTGGTACTCCCGGCCCAGGTGGAGCAGAACGGCGGTCTGGTAGCCCTCGGCCTCCTCCAGGGTCACTGCCTCACCGGCAAGGGCCTTCCGCAGAGCCTCGTCGGCGGCTTCGGGGGTAACGGGCCGGAACGGAATGTAGTCAAGACCGTGGTCGCTGGCCCGGCAGCCGTGGGCGGTGAAGAACTCCAGCCGCCGGGTCAGGGCGTCACAGACCTCCGGGACGGTGCTGAGCTTGTCCTTCCCCACGGAGGCCGCCAGCTTTTCCATGTAGGCGGCAAAGCCGGGCTTGGCGATATTGATGGCCTTGTCCGGGCGGAAGGAGGGGCAGACCTGGAACTTTATGGTTTCGTCGGCGGCGATCTTCTCGTGCCACTCCAGGGTGTCGATGGGGTCGTCGGTGGTGCCGATGAAGGCAACGTTGGACTGCTCGATGAGGCCCCGGACGGTGAGGTTGGGGTCATTGCGGAGCTTTTCGCCGGTCAGCTCCCACACCTGGTCCACGGTGGCGGGGGACAGGTAGCCCTCGTAGCCGAAGAACTTCCGCAGCTCCAGGTTGCACCAGTGGTACATGGGGTTGCCGATGGCCAGCTCCAGAGCCTCGGAGAACTTCCGCAGCCGCTCAATGGGGGGCTGGTTTCCCGTGATGTAGCTTTCGCTGACGCCGGCGGAGCGCATAACCCGCCATTTATAGTGGTCGCCGAAGTAGGAGCCGTCGGGCTGCTGCCCGCCCAGCCACACCTCCACCAGGTCATTGAACCGGCGGTTTTCGTAGATCTCCCGGGGAGAAATGTGGCAGTGGTAGTCAACCAGGGGCATGGGCTCGGCATAGTCGTGAAACAGATGCTTCGCGGTTTCGGTTTCCAGCAGGAAATCCTTGTCCATGAATTGCTTCATTTGATGTATCCCTCCTGAATGGATTACAGCACAACGCCGTCTTTGAAAATGGAGATCTCCCGGAAGCCCTTTTCCTCGGTCCGGGTCTGCTTGCCGGAGGAAACCTCCAGCACCAGGGCCATCAGCGCTTCGGCGGCTTCGTCCAGAGTGGCCTTTCCGTCGGCGACCACACCGGCGTTAAAGTCGATCCAGTTCCGTTTCTTCTCCGCCAGCGGGGTGTTGGTGGCGATTTTCACCGTGGGCGCGGGAGCGCCGAAGGGGGTACCCCGTCCGGTGGTAAAGAGAATCAGCTGCGCGCCGGCGGCGGTCAGGGCGGTGGCGGACACCAGGTCATTGCCGGGGCCGCTGAGCATATTGAGGCCCTGGGTGACCACCGGCTCGCCGTAGCCGATGACATCCATGATGGGGGCGGAGCCGCCCTTCTGGACACAGCCGCAGGACTTGTCCTCCAGGGTGGTGATGCCGCCCTGCTTGTTGCCGGGGCTGGGGTTGTCGTAGACTACCTCGCCATGGCGGATGAAGTAGTTCTTGAAGCCGTTGATCATGGCCACGGCCTTTTCAAAAACCTCCCGGTTCCGACAGCGGTCCATGAGGAAGCCCTCGGCACCGAACATTTCCGGCACCTCGGTGAGCACCGTGGAGCCGCCCATGCCTACGAGCATATCGGAAAACCTTCCTACTACGGGGTTGGCGGTAATGCCGGACAGACCGTCGGAGCCGCCGCACTTCATGCCCACCACCAGCTTGGAGGCGGGGATGGGCTGCCTGTGGAACTGCCCGGCGTAGGCGGCGCACTGCTCCAAAAGAACTCGGCCGGCTTCCAGTTCGTCCGGGACCTCCTGGCAGGTGAGGAATTTCACCCGCTCCGGGTCATAGGGGCCCAGTTCCGCCAGGAACTGCTCCCGGGTCAGGTTTTCGCAGCCCAGGCTCAGCACCAGCACGGCGCCGGCGTTGGGATGTCGGGTGAGGGCGGCCAGGAGCTTCCGGGTCTGGGCGTGGTCCGCGCCGGTCTGGGAGCAGCCAAAGGGGTGGGGGAAGGTGTAGAGCCCGTCGATGGAGCCGGTGACCAGATCCTGATTTTCCTGGACCAGGGCCTTGGCCACATCGTTGACACAGCCCACCGTGGGGATGATCCAGATCTCATTGCGGATGCCCGCCCTTCCGTCGGTACGGAGGTAGCCCTGGAAGGCGGCGGCTTCCCGCCGGGCTACGGGATGGACATTGGGGTGATAGGTATACGCCACCTCGCCGGAGAGGTTCGTCACCATGTTGTGGGTATGCACCCACATGCCGGGCACGAGGTCGGCGGTGGCGTGACCGATGGCAAAGCCGTACTTGACAACATTTTCCCCGGCGTTTACGGCGGCCAGGGCCATTTTATGTCCCTGGGGGATGTCCTCCAGAGCCGTTACACCCTGAAAGACGGTGCCCCGGGCAACGGGGCGGAGGGTAACCGCCACATTGTCCCTGGGGTGGATGCGGATACAATCAGGCATGGGCCCCTCCTGTTACAGACAGGCGGCGTAGGCGGCCTTGGCGCCCTTCTCCCGGATGAGAGTCAGGTTCTCCACAGTGGCGGCCTCGAAGCCGGGGATGGCGGTCAGGTCCTGGCCCCACATCTGCTGGTTGGTCATCACGGCGTGGACCAGCTCCGCGGGGGTGTCGCCCCGGTGCTCCCAGTAGAATTCCAGGGCCCAGCGGTCATCGGAGCAGACATAGGTGTTGCCCTTGGGACGGCGGCAGACCAGGCCGGCGTCGGTCAGCTCCTGAATGTCACTGGAGAAGAAGGCAATGTAGGCGGCAAAGCTCATGGTGAGGCACTTGGGCAGCTTGCCGGTCTTTTCAATGTACTCCAGGAAGCTGGGCATATTTCTTGCCCGCCATTTGGAGGTGGAGTTCAGGGAGATGGACATGAGCTCGTGGTTGACAAAGGGGTTATTGAACCGGTCCTGGACGGCGGCGGCAAAATTGCGGCAGTCCTCCTGGTCCAGGGGCAGGATGGGCACGATCTCCTCCAGCAGCATCTTGTTCATGTAACCCAGGACAACGGGGTCGTTCATGCACTCCCGGACGATGTCGTGACCGGCAAGGTAGGCGCCCAGAACAAAGCCGGTGTGGGCGCCGTTGAGGATGCGGACCTTCCGCTTCTTGTAGGGGGTCATGTCGGGAGTGACGAAGACCTTGTCTTCCAGGCCCGCCTTGCGGAAGGGCAGAACATCGTTCAGAGCGGGATCGCCCTCAATGACCCACAGGCCGAAGACTTCACCCACGTCCAGCAGGGGATCGGCGTAGCCGTGCTTCTGCTCCAGCTCCGCCACCTCCTTGGGGTCACGGATCCGGCCGGGAACAATCCGGTCCACCAGAGAGCCGCAGAAGGTGCAGTCTTCATTGACATACTTCCGGAAGGCATCCTCCAGACCCCACTGGTCAATGTACTGGTTGACGCACTTGAGCAGCTCCTTGCCGTTGTTGTCGATGAGCTCGCAGGCCAGCATCAGGATGCCCTTCTTGCCGGCCTGATACCGGTGGTACAGCACCTGGGTCAGCTTGCCGGGGAAGGAGGAACAGGG
>CAMEIK010000073.1 GCA_945918315.1 uncultured Clostridia bacterium | reverse complement strand
GCAGGAGAAGGCGATGCCGACGATACCGAGACGCGGTACGAGAAGAAAGACGCAGAGGGTGCGGAGGGAGGCCTGCAGAAAGGTGGCGAGCATGGTGGTGTACATTTTTCCCATTCCCCGGAAGAAGCCCTGAACACCGTTTGTCATGGCAGGGAACAAATAGAAAACGGCCATCCAGGCAAGATACCGGCTTCCCAGCGCGACAACCTCCCCGGCGCCTTCTCCCGTGACAAACATACTGACGATGGGCTTTCGGAAGGCTGCCGCGACAGAACCTATGAGCAGCCAGTAGCCCAGCTCCAGCCGGATTCCGGCCCGGAAGCCGGGACGAATACGGGAAACCTTTTGGGCACCCCGGTTCTGGGCAATATAGGTAGAGATGGCAGAGGAAATGCTCTGGGCAGGAATACAGGCAAAATCATCCGCCCGGGTGACAGCATTGAAAGCCGCGATGGCGCTGACGCCAAGGGCATTGACCTGACCCTGAATCAGAACCTTGCACACGGGCTGAATGGCCTGCTGAAGGGCGGTGGGGCCGCCGTAGCGCAGAATCTTCCGCAAAAGAGCGGGCTGAAATTGCCACCGGTGTTTGCCAGGGAAAAGCTGACCCGCGTGGCGCAGGGTATAGTTCAGTGCCAGAATGGCGCAGATTGCTTCGGCGACAACGGTGGTTACGGCGCTGCACAGGATGCCGAAGCCCAGAATACCCAGAAAAATCAAATCCAGAGCCGCGTTCAAAATCGCGGAGAAGGCCAGAAATTTCAGGGGCGTATCCGCGTCGCCTACGCTTTTGAGGGATGCCGCCAGGGCGTTGTAGCAAAAGGTAAAGGGAACACCCAGAAAGGTCACGCGAAGATAGGAACCGGTTATACCGGCAATTTCCCCGGGGACGGAAAGAAAACGAAGAATCTGATTTGAAAAGAGAATTCCCGCCGCCGCCAGAGCGCAGCAGACCGCAAAGCCCGCCATCAGCAGATTGGAAAGAACATTTTGAAGGGTTTTGTAATCTTTCGCCCCGAAGGCTTCGCTCATCAGAATGCCGGAGCCGATACACAGGCCGGTGATTGCCAGAATCGTCAGGTTCATCACAGGCGCGGCAATGCCCTCCGCGGCAAGGGCGTTCCGGCCGAGAAACCGACCGGCGATGATGGAATCTATGGCGTTGTAGCTCAGCTGGAGCCAGTTGCCGAGAAGCAGCGGCAGGGCATGCCGGCAGAGGTGGGCCCGAGGCGCACCGGTGGTCATATCCGTCATAGGTACAGATCTCCGATTTTTTGGATGGATTCCAGAGCCCTATACAGGGAACGGGAAGGCTGGGACCATTATATTCCCGGGAAAACCGGTTGTCAATGTACCGGTTTTTCTTTTCCGGTACAAGTGGCGGGCACAAAAAGCCTCCCTTTGCCGCGCCTGAATGGAGAATGCCGCGATAGATAAGAAGGAACGCCGCCGGGGTTTCCGGCGGCGCATAGATCAACAGCTTTCGCAGTTATCCGGGGATAGGTCGCATTTGTCCTTTTTGGGGTCACAGCCCCGGGGGGCGAACTGCGCCGCGGGGAAGGGGATCCGGCTGAACATTTCGCAGGGATCCTCCGTACAGCCGGGACTGTCGCAGCATTCCTTTGTGGGGATGCTGTAATCCAGTACCGGTACAATGAGCTGGGCATCCCGTTCCAATCGGACGATGGAGAACTGCCCCAGGGTGACATACAGCCGGCGGCGGTCAGAGCAGAAGGTCAGCTCCTCATCAAACATCCGGCGGATGGGCTCCGGAACCTGGATGGAGCCGGTGTCTTTTGCGGGGCAGTCACAGGCTTCCCGCACCCGGGAGCTGAGTACCATGGGGTCCAGCACCTCCACCACAGCGGTGGGACGGTTGGCGCCGACCCGGGTAATCCCGTCGGGGGCGCAAAGCCGGGTGTCGCTACGGTAGATGTGGGCGCAGCTGTCCTCCCCGCAGAGCACCGCCCGTTTGGTGAAGGATGCCAGACCGTACAGCGTGGCGGGCCGGGAAGTGCCCACCAGGGCATCGGCGATGATCCGGTAGTAGAAGGTGATATCGATGCAGTAATGGTTTCTGTCAAAGGCTACCGGCTCCACATCGATATAGGTGCTGATAAGCTCCGCGCAGCGGACGCGGGTACCGGCGGAGCTGTCCAGCAGAGCCTGGCTGCCGCAGGTTAAGTAGACGGGAAGGTCTTCGATACAGTCCTTATCCCGGCAGGAGTCTGTAATTTTTCGGGTGTGAATGGACATGGCCTGCCGAAGCTCCTGGGGATCACAGCGCAGGGTGTCCTGACATTGCTCAGACATGGGAATACCTCCTGATAAAGAGTTCCATAAGCATCCGCTTATAAGACAGTTTATGCAGGGGGTGCCGTACTGTGCACCGGCCGGGGGACAGGAAATTCCACAGGGATAGCTCTTTACCGGAAAAACCGGTATACGGTCTCGGAGTGATAGTGGTTTCCGGCCTTGACAAGGGGCTGTGCCCATTGGGGCTTATGCAGAGCGTCGGGATAAAACTGGGTTTCCAGTGCGATACCGCCCCGCTTGCCGTAAAAGACACCGCCCTTGCCCCGTTCCGAGAGATAATTGCCGGAGTAGAACTGCAGGCCCGGACAGTCGGTGGAAACGGTCATGGTCAGCCCGGATTCCGGATCCTGAAGCAGGGCACAGGGATTGCAGAACACTTCATAATTATGGTCGTAGCCGCCCTGTAACCGCAGGGGCTCATATTCCTTCCCAATATCCTGCCCAATGGGCTTGGGGCTCCGGAAGTCCATGGGCGTGCCGCTGACGGGCCGGGTTTCTCCGGTGGGAATACTCTCTCTGTCCGCGGGGGTAAAGAACCGGGCGGGGAGGGTAAGGAGCTGGTCCATGGCTTTTTCCGGATGGTCGTGTCCGGCCAGGTTAAAATAACTGTGGTTGGTGAGGTTAAATACCGTATCCTGGTCGCAGACTCCGTCGTAAATAATATGCAGTCCGCCCTGGGCATCCAGGCTGTAAGTAACGCTGATGTCGGCGTTTCCCGGGAAGCCCTGGTCACCGGAGGGGCTGTGCAAGAAAAAGCGGATGCTGTTTTCCTGGTGGGATGCTACCTGCCAAAGCCGAAAATAGTAGGCGTCGGGACCGGAGTGGAGGTTGTTGCTGCCCTCGTTGGCGGTCAGATGGTAGTCACGTCCACCAAGAGAAAAGGCGGCCCCTTTGAGCCGGTTGGCATTGCGTCCTACCGTGCCGCCGATACAGGCAGAGCCTTTGAGACAGTCCTCCGCGCTGTCATAGCCGAGAACCACATCGCGAAGAGCGCCCGTGGAATCGGGAACGGTCAGTGCCATAAGCGCCGCGCCGCAATCGGTGATGGACGCGGTGACGCAGCCACAGGATATTGTGTAGAGGCTGGCCTCTTCACCGCTGGGCATTTTGCCGAAAAACTTCTTCATTGGAAATCTCCTCTCAATTTTTCACGGGGGAAAGGGTGGAATTATGTAAAGACACTGTTTCCCCATTGTACGATATTCCGGCTCTTTTTTCAATGATTTCTTTTTCCGCCGCGGCAAAAAAAGAAACTTCTTTGCCGCCTTTTCCCTTTTTAAGGTCCTCAGGAAAGCGGCACTTTTTTATCGCTTTTCCTATGCCTACCATATTTTGTGCTTTCTACTTGACAAAACCACAATATGTTGTATAATGGAGCCTGCACGGATACACATCACGGCACAGTGCAGAGGAGGACTCAGTGATGAAGATCATCAAAAGAAACGGAACCGAGGTCAGCTTTGACATCGATAAAATTGTAATGGCCGTAACGAAAGCCAATAACGCGGTGGACGAAAAGGTGCGCATGACGCCCCTGCAGATCGACCGTATTTCCCAGAGCGTGCAGACTGCCTGCGAAGAAATGGGTCGCAGTCCTTCTGTGGAGGAGATCCAGGACCTGGTGGAAAAGGCCATCATGGCCCATGGCGCCTACGAGGTTGCCAAGGTCTATATCACCTACCGCTACAACCGCAGCCTGCTCCGGCAGAGCAATACTACCGACGACCGGATTCTCACTCTCATTGAGTGCAACAATGAGGAAGTCAAGCAGGAGAACGCCAACAAGAACCCTACCATCAACGCGGTTCAGCGGGACTACATGGCCGGTGAGGTGTCCAAGGATATCACCAGCCGGATTCTGCTGCCCCGGGAGATCGTGGAGGCCCACGAGGCAGGCATCATTCATTTCCACGACTCCGACTACTATGCCCAGCATATGCACAACTGTGACCTGGTGAATCTGGATGATATGCTCCAGAACGGCACGGTTATTTCCGGAACCCTGATTGAAAAGCCCCATTCTTTTTCCACTGCCTGCAACATTGCCACCCAGATTATCGCCCAGGTAGCTTCCAACCAGTACGGCGGACAGTCTATTTCCCTGACCCATCTGGCACCCTTCGTCCAGATCAGCCGGGAGGCTATCCGCAAAAAGGTGGAGGATGAGTTGAAGGTCCTCGGTGTTCAGTCCGATGAGGATAAGATCTCCCAGGTCACCGAGAAACGGCTCCTGGAAGAGGTCCGCAAGGGCGTCCAGACCATTCAGTACCAGGTTGTCACCCTGATGACCACCAACGGACAGGCACCCTTCATCACCGTGTTCATGTATCTGAACGAGGCCAGAAACGAGCAGGAGAAGAAGGATCTGGCCCTCATCATCGAGGAGACCCTGCGCCAGCGCTACGAGGGCGTGAAGAACGAAAAGGGCGTGTGGATCACCCCTGCCTTCCCCAAGCTGATTTACGTGCTGGAGGAAGACAATGTCCGGGAGGGAACCCCCTACTGGTATCTGACAAAGCTGGCTGCTGAGTGTACTGCCAAGCGGATGGTTCCCGACTATATCAGCGAGAAGAAGATGCGGGAGTATAAGCTGTCCAAGGGCGAAACCGTGGGCAACGGCGACGTGTATACCTGCATGGGCTGCCGCAGCTTCCTGACCCCCGACCGTTCCGGCAACGGCTGGGATAATATCGCCGGTGCCCTCAACTACGAGCCGGGCAAGCCCAAGTATTATGGCCGGTTCAACCAGGGCGTGGTCACCATCAATCTGGTGGATGTGGCCCTGTCCTCCGGACGGGATGTGGACAAGTTCTGGCAGATTTTTGACGAGCGGCTGGAGCTGTGCCACCGGGCCCTTATGTGCCGTCACGAGCGGCTGAAGGGCACTCTGTCCGACGCCGCGCCCATCCTGTGGCAGTACGGTGCCCTTGCCCGGCTTGCCAAGGGTGAGCCCATTGATAAGCTGCTCTACGGCGGCTACTCCACCATTTCTCTGGGCTATGCCGGCCTTTATGAGTGTGTCAAGTACATGACCGGAAAGTCCCATACCGATGAGGAAGCCAAGCCCTTTGCCCTGAGCGTCATGCAGCATATGAACGACGCCTGCGCCAAGTGGAAAGCGGAGAGCGACATTGACTTCTCCCTGTACGGAACGCCCCTGGAGTCCACTACCTACAAGTTTGCAAAATGCCTGCAGAAGCGCTTCGGCATCATCCCCGGCATTACCGACAAGAGCTATATCACCAACTCCTACCATGTCCATGTGGCGGAGCAGATCGACGCGTTTACGAAGCTGTCCTTTGAGGCGGATTTCCAGAAGCTGTCCCCCGGCGGTGCCATCAGCTATGTGGAGGTTCCCAACATGCAGCAGAATATCGATGCGGTACTGGAGCTCATGCAGTACATTTATGACAATATCATGTACGCGGAGCTCAACACCAAGTCCGATTACTGCCAGGTCTGCGGCTTTGACGGTGAGATCGAGATTCAGGAAGAGGACGGCAAGCTGGTGTGGGTGTGCCCTCAGTGCGGCAACCGTGACCAGAACAAGATGAATGTGGCCCGTCGTACCTGCGGCTACATCGGCACTCAGTACTGGAACCAGGGCCGTACCCAGGAAATCAAGGACCGGGTCCTGCATCTGTAATCCCGGAGGTATACTGACAGGTTTCAGCCAGAATGCCCGGCTTCCGTGGCCAGAATCGTATCAGCGGCGCTTCCCAAACGGGAAGCGCCGCT
>CAMEIK010000072.1 GCA_945918315.1 uncultured Clostridia bacterium | reverse complement strand
CGGCGTTTCCCAGGCCAGCTTCTCTGCGCCGTACCCGGTAGGTTTTGGATACCCCTTTCATTTCGATCATTTCTTTTGTCTCCTTGTTCGATGAAATGCTCCGGAGCGGTCAGCCCAGCGGGCGGTCATTGGGAAACCGTCTTGACCTTTAAGGCATCCGGAATAATATTCCGTCATCAAGAGGAACAGCGAACGGGAACGATCCGTCGCTGCCGGGACAAAATATCTTTTTCCAGCTGATACAGCGAAAAGGATTTTTATTCTATCATAACAGGAAAAAAGTGTCAATGAAGAAAAGAAAAAGATCGGCCTGTCGGAAAATGAACTTCCGGCGGGCCGATCATGCTTTCGGATGGCATTTCTGATATACAGATTTTATCTTTTGATTCACCAGATGCGTATACAGCTGGGTGGAGGAAATATCGCTGTGTCCCATCAGCTCCTGCAATGACCCAAGATCCGCGCCATTTTCCAGCAAATGGACCGCAAAACTGTGGCGCAGTGTATGCGGTGTGATCTCCTTGTCGATACCGGCTTTGCTTTGATAGTATTTCAGGATTTTCCAGAAACCTTGTCGGCTCATACGGGATCCACCCACATTGACAAACAATGCGGCCTCCGAAGGGTCGGAAATCATTGTGGGACGTATATCCTGAATGTAAATGGCTAAGGACTTAAGCGCGGCAGGATACAGCGGAATCACTCTGGATTTCTTCGCGCTGCGGCAACGAACAGTACCGAGCTCAGGATTGACATCATCGACATCAAGGTCAATAAGCTCTGTTACACGCATGCCGGTGGCATACATGACCTCGAGCATGGCCTTGTCCCGGTATCCTTTCGCGTCTACACAAACAGGCTGGGACAGCAGCAGCTCAACTTCCTTGCCGGTGAGGATCTGAGGAAGCTTTTTTTCACCCCGGTCTATATGAATGTCCTCGGGTACAGGAGAGGACTCGATGAACCCGGTAGACACCGCATATGCGAAAAAGTTTTTCAGGCTGGCAAGGCAGCGGGAAGCGGTAGAACCCGACTTTCCATCTTCACGAAGATATGCAAGGTAGTCGGAGATATTCACTTGGGTGGTACCCAGGATGTCCGGCTTACCGATCTGCTCAAGCCAATGAGAAAACTGGCGAATGTCTCGCAGATAGGAAGAAATGGTGTTGCCGGAGGCCTGCTTTACCTTTGCGAGATAATTCTCGTAAGCATGAATCAAGTCAAGCATGAGCCAGATTTCCCAAACCCTTTCTAAAAATATAGATCTGCCCAGAAAGGCATAATCAAACGATAGTCAATGCTTCCGATCAGAAGTAATACCGACACAAAAAAGAATACTTCCAAAGAGGAAGGGCCGCTTCCGGCGCGCAAACAGCAGAGCCATAACCAGTAAAGAAATGGAGAAGAAAAAAACCCGCTGAAGCAAAGAAGAAAGCGAACAAGCCAGCCTGCGGAGCCAAAGGTAATGAGCAGGGCGACGGATGCAAAAGAGTAGAGAAACGCTCTCCCAAAGGCTATTATATACAACAGGCCGCGCATTCGCGTAGAAGCGGCGAGAATTGACAAAAAAGGCGGTAGGAAAATCAGGCAAAAAAACAAAACGATCGACACGTTTCCACGCAGGAAGACGAGCATCAAAGGAACCAGGCGTTCAGCGCCAAAAAGAAAGAATAACCCGCCGGCAAGAAGACCGGCAATCCAGAAAAGCCCTAATGCATGACGTTTTCGAAGCTGGCTGGAATGGTGTGCAGTGAAAGAATGACACCGATTCATACCGATAGTTATGCTCCGCAGGATGGTTTATTCCTGCCATACGCAAAAATGCAGAACTGTCTATATGGGCATACGATACCTACACTGTTTTCAGATACATCCATACTATACTCCTTTTTTTACAAAAATTCAAGCATTATTAACAAAATCGGTTATTTTTGTAGATAATGACAATATTTATGTTAATTATGTTATGTCAACGACGCTCTATTTCAAACAATTGTTTTTACCATTTTCAGCAATAACGACAACATCTTGCGCTTTCAGCAATTTCACCGCACTAAATATTGATTCTGAATATTTTGCTGCATTTTTTGACAGGAAGGTAAATTTCACTTACCCTCATGCTGTTTTTGTGCATTCTTACTATTTTATGTCCGTATTTTTCTACGTTTTCTTCCCTCTCTATTTCCGGATCTCAAAAACACGGCAAGAAGGCTTCCGCACAGCACAAGGACTGCGGTCACCCCCATGCCACTGTACTGTCCACCAAAAAACAATGCCGTAACGGAAAGAAGCATGCTATAATAGAATCCCGCCGAAATTGCGGACACAATCAGGTATTGACGTTTGACTCTTCTGCAGGCTTCATTCGCACCCAAAAACGCGCATAGAAGTAACAGCACCATAATCCCATATCCAATTTTATCTTGTGGTATAATTTCCATATCGACCAACTTTGCCAGTACCGCGGATGTAAGCATAGTCCCGGCAAAAGCGCAGGCGCCCCCTGCAAGAACACCGATCGGCATAGAGGATGCCCGTCCGGTTGCTTTTCGGTTTATTATCATACTCCCCTCCCCTTTCGGTACATGCTATTCGCGGAAAGCAAAAAAATGCCCGGGGCAGGAAAAATCTGCCCCGGGGAAGCGGAATATAAAAATGAATCAGAAAGCGCCCGATCAGCTGGCGCAGCCTTAGACTTCAAGGTCAGGGGCGGCTCTGCGCTGTTCCTGGGCCTCAGTCACGGTGCGGAATTTCATTCTGGTATCACGGACTTCGTTCAATGCCTGGGTAATGGTTTCCTCTGTTTGACGAAGCGCGTTATCCATATACTCATTGCCGGCTTTCCGAAGCTGGTTGATTCTGTTTTGGGTCTGGCCAACAAGCTCCTCACTGCGCTTCTTTGCTTCCGCATAGATTGCTTCCTTGGTAACCATCTGTTTGGCCTGCTCCTCAGCCTGGCGAATAATCCCCTCAGCCTCTCTGCGTGCCTGGTTGATAAGTTCGTTTCTGGACTCCACAATTGTCCGGGATTGCTTCAATTCGCCGGGCAGCTGGGCAATGATTTCATCCAGCATATCCAGTACACGGTCCCTTTCCAGAATGCATTTGTCCGCAGCCAGTGGCATGGCTCGGGCATCCTGCACCATATCGTACAGAGAACCGATAATATCCTCAATGTTGCTGCTCATTTTGACTCCTCCTTAGCCCCTATTTTTTTCTGGAAGTCCGGAATGATCTCCTCCGGAATAAAATCTGAAAGTGCTGCACCGTAGCTTCCAAGCTCCTTGACCATACTGGAACTCAGATACATATACTGGCTGTCCGCGGTGAGAAACATCGTGTCCAGCTCCGGATTCAGTTTCCTGTTAACGAGAGCCATCTGGAACTCGTTTTCAAAATCAGAACCAGCCCGCAGACCCTTGACAATCACGCAGCTTCCTCTGCGCCTGGCATATTCTGCCAAAAGCTCGTTGGAAGCGTCCACTTCCACATTGGGAATATCCTGCGTGACCCGGCGGATGAGATCCACCCTCTCCTCCAAGGTAAACATAGGATGCTTTCCGGCATTTACCATGACACAAACGATGAGCTTGTCAAAAATATTGGCAGAGCGCCGGATGATGTTCAGATGTCCGCTGGTGATCGGGTCAAAGCTGCCGGGATAAATTGCAGTTTTCATTATTATATCCAAAAGGCGCTCACTTTTTTCTATAAAAAGTAAGCAAAGTTTTTCCGTACTTATAGTCCCTGGATCGTTCATACCCCGGAAAATCCCAAGGGAGTTCCTTTCCAAAAGGACGTTCTGTTGCTATTATACCACCGGATTGCAAAATGTCAATTTCCGTTATCCGTTTTAATGCATTTTCAAGAAAAACTTCCGCATAGGGTGGATCAAGGAACACGATATTGAATCTCTCTTTACAGTGGGCGAGGTAGGTAAGATAGTCTGCACGCACCACTTTTCCGGAGAAACCTGTCCGCTTCAGATTTTCCCGGATCAGACAGCAGGCTTCTTCCCTGGCATCTACAAATACCACTTCTTTTGCGTCCCTGCTCAAAGCCTCAATTCCAAGCTGTCCGGTACCGCCAAACAAATCCAGAACGTGGGTACCCGGCAGATCAAATTGCAGGATGCTGAACAGCGCCTCTTTGACCCGGTCCGTTGTGGGACGGGTAAGCATGCCCTCCGGCGTTTTTAATTGCTTACCTTTTGCTTTTCCCGCAATTACTCGCATTTGTTTTTCCCTCCTTCTTTTTCCCGGAAATGATGATACACAGCTGCCGCCGCGTCTGTCGGGAGAATTCGCTCCAACTGAGGAAGCGAAGCCTCACGGATGGCCGCAAGGGACTTAAACTGCCGCAGCAGTTCCTGCTTCCGCTTCGGTCCAATTCCGGCGATGCTGTCCAATTCCGAGTAGCGCAGACGTTTGCTGCGAAGCTGGCGGTGATATGTGATCGCGAAGCGGTGAGTCTCCTCCTGGATGGTTCCAATGAAGGCGAATACAGGCTGATTTGTATCAATGGAGATTTCCATTCCCTCCGGCGTCACCAGCGCCCTGGTGCGGTGCCTGTCATCCTTTACCATACCGAACACCGGAAACGTCAGATCAAGCGCTCTTAGAGCCTCCAAAGCTACCCTGGCGTGGTTCACGCCGCCGTCAATAAGCAGAAGATCCGGCGCTTCCATAAAACCTTTGTCTCCGGCTTTGAAGTGGGAGAATCGACGGGTAAGGACCTGGCGCATGGATGCGTAGTCATCCTGATCTTCCATTCCCTCCAGCTTAAATCGTTTGTAGTCGCTTTTTTTCGGCTTTCCATCCTGAAACACAACCATACTCGCTACAATGTCCGTTCCGGAAATATTGGATATGTCAAAAGATTCAATTCTCTTTGGTGTGGGAACAGTGAGCATTTTACCCAGCAGATTTATTGTTCCATTCGCGCGCTCTTCTTTATCGGTGACCCGCACTGCCTCTTCCAGGGCGTTTTTATTGGCAAGCTCCACAAGCCGCAGATTGTCTCCCCGCTGGGGGACCCGAAGCTTTGAGCGCCGGCCAAATTGCTGCTCCATCAGCTGAGAAAACAGTTCGCTGTCATCAAGCGCAAAGGGAAGCAGCACATTTTTGGGTGCAAGGCCACGGCTGAGATAATACTGCTTTAATAGACTCCCAACCGCTTCCGCCGGATCATCCGGCAGCGGAATGACCTCGTAGTCCTTATCCAGCAGATTTCCACCGCTGAAATGCAGAACGGAAAAGCAGGCTTTGGCCTCCGTTTGCCCATAGCCTACCACATCTGTGTCTGCCAGAGTACCGGCAGTCACAAGCTGCTTCTGCCCCAGAGCTTCCACCGCGTTCAGCCGATCTCTCAAGCTTACGGCAAGTTCAAATTCCAGATTCTCCGCAGCTTCCAGCATTTTCCCGCGAATTTCCTCTGCCACCGTTTTATAGTTTCCCATCAGGAGCTGTCGGGCCTGCTCCATAGTCTGCCGGTATTCAGTGGCGCTTTTCCCTTCCTGGCACCAGCCTGCGCACTGGTTCATGTGGTAATTCAGGCAAGGCCTGTCCTTTCCGATATCCCGGGGAAACTGTCTTGCGCAGTCCGGGAGCTTCAGTGTCAGGCGGATTGCCTCCATAACGGAGTGCGTGACGCCCCGGCTGCCGTAGGGGCCGTAGTAGCCCGCACCGTCGTCCGCTATTTTATTTACCAAAGTGATTCTGGGATACGTTTCTTTCATATCCAGACGGAGATAGGGGTATCCCTTATCATCCTTGAGGAGGATATTGTACTTTGGAAGGTAGCGTTTGATCAGAGAGCATTCCAGAACAAGGGCTTCGAATTCACTGGCGGCAACGATCACATCGAAGTGATGAATTTTGGATACCATCATCTTTGTCTTTGGCGTGTGGGACGCGGTATCCTGAAAATATTGGCTGACCCGGTTTTTCAGTTTTTTTGCCTTGCCCACATAGATTACCTTGTCGTTTTTGTCCCGCATGATATAGACACCCGGCGCATAGGGCAAGGACAGTGCTTTTTCCTTTAGTTCGTCAAATGTCATGGGGCACCTCCTGCCAAGGTCGTTCATTTTCTGAATTGTGAATTATAATACCATACTT